>SYHM01000130.1 GCA_005799205.1 Planctomycetia bacterium
ATGCAGAGGCACGCGTTCAGGGTCAGTGATGCTCGCGTATTCATGTGGTCGGGTTACCCGCGCGAAAGTGTACGAGATACGCTTGCCCCATCATGAAACTTGGAGTGATGTCAGCACTGTTTTCAGGTCGTCCCCTCGACGAGGTCGTTCGTTTGTGCGCTGAGCAGGGGCTCGGTGCGATCGAACTGCCCGTTGGTGCGTATCCAGGAAAGCCGTTCTTCGAACCCGCATCGGTCCTCTCGGACAGGCGTGCTCAAGAGCGAATCAAGTCACTGCTCAAGGCTCACGGGCTCGAGCTCTCGGGGCTTGCTGTACACGGGAATCCCGTGCATCCAGACAAGACAATTGCACGAGTGCATCACAACGCATATGTAACGGCGGTGAAACTTGCCCCCAAACTTGGTACCGACATCGTGATCACTTTCTCGGGGTGTCCAGGTGGATCGAAGAGCGACAGAACCCCAAACTGGGTGACCTGCCCGTGGCCTGGGGACTTCACACAGACGCTTGCATACCAATGGGACGATGTGCTGGTTCCCTACTGGGCGTCCCAAGCGAAACTCTGCCGCACACACGGAGTGCGCACTGCATGGGAGGGGCACCCGGGATTCTGCGCCTACAACCCACAGACGCTCATTGAATTGTCTCGGCGATCGATGGCAGCCTCGGGGCTCAAGGGGGCGCCGAACCTTGGCGCGAATCTCGATCCATCGCATTTTTTCTGGCAGGGGATCGACCCCGTGCTCGCTGCGCAGATTCTCGGCGAAGCCGGGCTGCTCTTTTATGTCCACGCCAAGGACACCGAACTCGATCGTCATGAAGGAGCGCGCAATGGGTACCTCGACGCACGTCCCTACGACACTCTCAAGAACCACTCGCCTCGCTCGTGGAACTTTCGAACGTGCGGCGACGGACACGGGACCGAGTTCTGGAAGCCGTTTGTCTCGATGTTGCGCCGCTACGGATACGACCATGTGCTCTCGATCGAGCACGAGGATGCGCTGATGAGTGTCGACGAGGGTTTTCGGCGCGCGGTGCGATTTCTCAAGGATGTCATCATCGAAGAGCCACCGGCCACTCCGTGGTGGACCTGAGCTGCCGTACAAAGCCGTTCGGCGCGGTTACTCCCGAGGAAGGGGGGTCAGATCGATGTCTTTCGATCGGCTGACTGTGACCGTCCAGTTCACTGGTGTGCCAGCCGCGCCAGTGGGAGTCGGCGGCACTGAGAGATCCCACCTCAGGATTCCTTGCGGGAAAGTCTCTGCGAGATACTGAGCATCGGTCGAAAGCGGTGCGCCATTGTTCGTGACACGCACTTCGATCTTGTCACTGCGACTGACGGGGCGACGATCAAGCAATTCGACTTGGATCGGTCGACCAGATCCATTGACGAGTGTCACTCGATAGTCACTCACGCTGTCGAGGCCTCCCCCAAAGAGCCCCGACTGCCGGTCCTCTCGCTTGACGAGTTCGCGCCGTGCCGTCACGGCGGGGTCTGCCCCAAAGAAGACCTCAAACTCCTGCTTGGGTGCGGCTCCAGCAAACTCAGTGGCGCCAACGTAGTCAGCACCAACGAACACCGACGCCTTCCCGCGCAAGAGTTGGTAGGCGCTTGCATTGGTCAGCGTTCCACGTAGGAACACCCCATCGCTGACGACTGGTTGCGCTTGATAGACGTATGTGGCCGGTGCTTCAAACGCGGCGATGCGCGCGCGTCGCCGCAGTTGATCGTCGCTCGGAGCATCGAAGGGAAGTGCGATCGTGTAGGTCACGCTCGGACCAGATCCGCCAACGGCCGCATCGACCGACAACTCTTGCGCAACGGACTTGCGTTGCTCCCTCATTCGTGCTGCTCGGCCGAGGGTTCCTCCGGTTGGCTCTGCTTCAACTGGCATCTCGCCTCGCGCTGCGGGCATGTCGGCAGCGACCGAGGGGCTTGGAACGAACCCTGTGACGGCCGGCATCCGATCGAGCACATCGACAAACCATGGGGTCACCGCTGCAGGACTTGCAGCGCGAGATGGTCGCGCTGTTGACAACGACAGGCGAACTCCCTTCCAGTCTTCACCCGAGTGCTGCGTAACGACTGCATCAAACTCAATCGTCATCGCGTTTCGGTCGGTGGCTGCACGAAACGCGTAAGCCGGCTCCCATCGCGCGTCGGTGACGAGATACGACAGGCGAACTGAAACCGTTTCCTCGCTGGTCATCGCCAGCAAGACTTCCGCGCTTGGCACGGCGGTCCCCTCGCCCCCTAGCGCGCCCCGCCGTGCTTGCGCAGCAGTGAGTTCTTTCGCGAGCGATTCAGATTTCTCGGTCAGCGCACGGATGGCGCTCGACGCGCGAGCACGTTGCTCGGACATCCATTTCAGTTGGCTGTCGAGGCTTGCAAGGTCCAGTTTCGCGCTCCCTCCATCCTTGCTCGCATCGGTGCTCGCTCGCACTCCGACCGACTCGATCACCTTGAGTTCGTTCTGCAAACCAGCCAGCAAGTCGAGTGTTGCGCCGATTGACTGCTTCAGTTTCAAGATGTCGTCATCAAGCGAAGCCGCCTGCGGCGTTGACGCCGCATCGGCGACCGGGCGGAGCGCGAAATCCACCGAGAGGATTCGCCCAGAGCTGCTTCGGGCTTCGAGCGTGTCAGCCTGCATCGACAGCGGAAGCGAGTCGAACCGAAGTTTCCACAATCCAGGCGTCAGCGCCTGACTCGCGACACGCGTCACGGCCGCCCGCCCCTGATAGAGGACCACCGCTTCGATCGTCGCATCAACTGTGCGTGACTGAGCGACCGATGGATCAATGTCGGCATCGGCCCCTTGCAACGGGCCAGCTGCGCCGAGCGAGACAGCGATGAGTGCAAGCGAAGCGATGCGCATTGTCATGACGAATCTCCTTGTGCTAGTCGGACTCGATCTCTAGAAGGGCCGCACGCGTTCCGGCGCGTTCGAGCAGCATTGCAATTCGGGCACCGTGGGCAAGGTGTCCGGCTTCGACTTCGCGAATGAGCGCCCTTGTTTCACGTTCCTTTTGCAAGTAGCGCAAGGCGATCTCGGCGACTGCTCCTGATTCCATCGAGGCGAAAAAGTCAATGCCTTCGCGGTACACGATGCGGCTCGCGACCCCCTTCGCGACGACCCATTCGAGATAAGCCGTTGGTAACTCCGTGAAGATGCGCTCGCCGACCGCGATGACGAGTGCCGGTGGCATGTGTTGCAGGATGACTTCGCGAAAAAGTTCAGGGTCGCTCGTCGACCAGTGAGCAACGGCTGGCTTGATTGCATCTGCCGCGGCGTTGATTGCGCGCGAGAGCCTCGTCGACAACTCTGGAAGCGGTATCGAGGGATGGCGCCTGCCTTCACCGAGCAGGATGACCGCCTCGTGCCTCGCTGCTTCTCGCAATTTCTCGAGGACCTGCGCTACGAATGCAGGCTTGATCTCGAGAAACTGCTCCTCGTTGAGCAGCATGCTCTCGGCAATCTCAAAGCTCGAGCACATCACACCGCACTTGTTGGCGCTCGAGTCTTTGATGATCAGCGCGCCAGCACGCGTGAGTTCGATTCGCGCTTCTGGTGTGAGAAACAGATTGGCCCCTTCGACGATGAGTGGGCTCGAGGGCTTGCCATTTGGCAGCAAAAACTCACGCCAGTTTCTGTCATTGATCGTCGCGGGACGGCCTCCACCCGGAATGAACGCATCTGCCGCGAGGCGATTGTGCAGCGTATTGCGAAGCTGTACTCCATCTGGAGTGTCGGCTCGCACGATGCGCCCCTGCGGCGAGAGCGCATGGGGGTTGAACGATGCGATGGGGAGACCTGCGTGAAAGAGGCGCGCGAGCTCTGTGTGGCAAAGTCCAGCGGGATCTTCACCAATGCCGCTGCCGTCAGCGACCCCGACGATGCACGCATTCGCGCCATAGTCGCGGTGCAGAATGCACATCATGTTGCCTGCAACATCGCCATCGGGTCCGCCTGTGATCTTGACCGTGAATCGCGTCTTCGTCGGATCAATCCCCTGCGAGAGAAGCGCGATGCGCAAAAACACGTTGACACCCTCGCTTGTGACGCCGTATTCCTTGTGATTGATTCCGCCATTGGGCTTCGAACTCATGAACGCATTGGCGAGTGGATACTTGCGCGACGCAGCATGGGCAACAATCCACTCGATATGCGCAGGAGTAATGTTCTCGTCCGGTCCGAGGAAGATAAACTCATCGCGGCCGAGTCGGTCAACCACGCACGCGCGTGTGGCGGGGTCAGGGGTGATCAGGTCGAGGATGCCCCCGACAAAGGCCTTCACGCATCGATTTGTTTCTGCGGGCGGCTCAAGCACGATCGCTGCCTTTGCGCCGCCTTCGGGAATGTCCTTGTTCTTGAGTTGCTGCGCGAATGCAAGGCCGTACACCTCATCAAAAAGCCTCTCTGACTCACGTTCGAAGAGCACCGCGGTTGCCGGTTTGACAACGCGCAGCCCTCCGCGCGCAATCTCTTTGAACCGCACGTGGAATCCGTGAAAGCCTCGCCCAGCGACGAAGAAAACACCGAAGGGCGTTTCGGGGCGAGTCGGGCCCACGAGCAGTGACGGATCTAGCCGAAGTGCGAAGGAAAAGCGTCCTGGCACATAGAAATTGGTCCGCCGTACCGCGCAGACCGCGCGAAGCAGTGCGCTGAAGATTTCGCGAGACTCATCCGAGTCATTGACCGCGGCGACCTCACGGGTCAGCGCTTCGACGCGAAGGTTCCATGCTGCGTCACTCAGCGGCATCGCTGGATCAAAGCGTGCGGTGAAGAGCTCAAGCAGGGGGCGAGTGAGAGCAACACGTCCCTCGAGCGTCGCCGTCACGCGGTCACGGCTGTAGGCAAGCGGATCGGTGGGGCTCAGCATGTGCCGCACGAGATCGGCGAAGGCGCCGATGAGTTCCCCCTCGATCAACGTGAACTCTGGGCGTCGTCCAAGCACCTCGAGCGCTCGAAAATCGAGCCACTTGATGCGAAGCAATTCGTTCTTGAGCGTGAGCCACCGAGGATCACTCGCCTCGATGGGGGTCTGATTCGCCCACTGCACGATGAATCCAACAATCGTGACAGAACCGTGGGGTGGGTCCTGCGCAAGATCGAGGTGTGCTCGGGTGATGTTCACTCCGTTGCGCGTGAGCATGCGCGCGGCACGCTCGAGCATCGTGCGCATACGCGCGTTCGATGCGGCAAATGTGATTCGGCTCATCGCCGGGTCAGACTCGGACTCAAGCGAAACCACGGGCTTGTCGCTTCCAGAAATGGCATGAAAAAGGTCGAAGTGTCGACACATCCGAAGCGGAGTGACTGTCAGCAGGTACCGCGCAGAGCACCCTGTGAGGTAACGATGCAGCGATTCGCTCTCGAACGATGGATGCACGCGTTTGGCGAACTCGAGCGTTGCCGCGATCGCGGCATTCTGTGCAGCGTTCGTGCTGTCAAAGGGGTCCTGTTCACCGAACTCGAATGTGTCGATGACGAGTGAGCCATCCTTCGATGAGTGAATCTTGGCTGCTCGCAGCGATGCGTCGAGTGGCAGATCTCGCACGATGTCTGCGAGCACGCCTGCTCGATTTCCCGAGCGAATCGCCGTCATGCTCGATCCATTGGCGCCTTTCAACATGACATCGACTGGGCGACCCGAAGCACGCGCGGCGAGAATGGACCTCAGATGCACACGCTGCGCTTCTGGTGGAGTGTCCTGGAAGTACATCGATGGCATGTTGTCGAGGAACCAGGGAACGACCTCGTTCGCTGAAGAGTGAAACTCATCTGTCAGGGTCTTGAGAAGGTCTTCAGCAGTTGATGCGCGCGGGTTTGCACAAGTTGATTGCACAGAGGTCATCCCGTAAAACTACCCGCTGGCTGCGAGGAATGTGAGCCAACTGCACGATGCGCACGATCATTCTTGGAAATTTCGACGGAGTCCATGTCGGACATCAGGCGCTGGTTCGCAAGGCGCGCGATTATTCACGAGATGGGGAGGTGGTCGCGGTGACGTTTGACACGCACCCAGCGGCATTGACGCGGGGAGAATCACCCGCGCGGCTCAGCTCGCCCACTGAGCGCGCCCGCCTGCTCACTGCATGTGGGGTCACTCGAGTTGATTCGATCGAAGTCACGCGATCGCTCCTGAAACAGACTCCTCACGAATTCATCGCGTCGCTCCACGCCAGGCTGCAGTTTGATGCGGTCGTGGAGGGGTCAGACTTCCGGTTCGGTCACAACCGTTGCGGCGATATCGAGACGCTGCGGGCGATTGGCCGGCAACTTCACTTTGAATCACTGGTAGTCGACGAGGTCGATGTGGCGCTCCACGATGGCCAGCTCGTGTCTGCGAGGAGTTCAATCGCGCGTTGGTTGCTCGCGCGCGGGCGCGTTGCCGATGCGTCGCTGGTGCTCGGGCGCGATCACACCGTGACTGGACCCGTCGTCGAGGGTGAGCGTCGGGGGCGCACGCTCGGGTTTCCAACAGCGAACATCGCGCCGTGTGACGCGGTCCTTCCGGCGGATGGGGTCTATGAGGTGATCGTGAAGACCCATGAGGGGCAATCGTGGCGTGGGGCGGCGAGTGTCGGAACGAATCCCACCTTCGGAGTCTGTCCGCGTACCCTCGAAGTTCACATGCCAGCACTTCCGATCGGCGCCGATCTCTACGGTCAGACTCTGCGCGTGTCGTTCTCGAGGTGGATCCGCGAAATGCTGCGATTCGACTCGGTTCAGACACTCATTGACCAGATGAAGCGCGACTGTGCTGCGGTGGTTGCATGAAGCGCTATGCATCGACGAGTGATCTGCCCTCGATTGCTGCACGACTGCGAGGGGCTTCGCACATCACGATCCTCACGCATTCGAAGCCTGATGGAGACGCCGCCGGATCACTCCTCGCCCTTGCGCGGGCGCTTCGCGCGATCGGAAAGCGAGTCGACGCATTCTTCACAGGAATCGTCGAGGCGAACATCATGGGCCTTGCCCGCGACGGAGAGGTGCTCGTTGCTCCCGCAGCAATGCCGAGCGTGACGACGGATGTGGTGGTGCTCGTCGATACCGGCGCGTGGAGTCAGGTCGAACCGCTGCAGGAGTACCTGCGGGCCGTCGCAGGTCGAGTCATTGGTCTTGACCACCATGCGCGAGGGGACGAGATCGCAGGCGACCGCGTCGTCGATCCATCGCTCGCATCGGCGACACAACTTGTGGTGAAGCTCGTCGACGAACTTGGAGTGCCGCTCGTCGACCCGAATGGCACGCCTCACTTTTCAATCGCCGAAGCGGTCTTTGCAGGGCTCGCAACCGACACGGGGTGGTTTCGATTTCAGAGCGCGAACGCGGGGGTCTATGCGCTCGCCGCACGGTTGCTCGCGCTTGGAGTCGACAAGACTTCGCTGTACCAGCGCCTCGAAGAGAATTGGCGACCTGCTCGGCTTGGAATGATGGCTCGGGCGCTCTCATCTCTGACATTCCACCATGGAGGACGCGTCACAATGATGCGGTTGTCGCAGCAGGATTTCGCCGACGCTCGCGCGGCACAGGATGACATCGGAGGGCTCGTCAACATGCCGCTCTCAATTGGGACAGTTGAGATGTCGATCATTCTCACCGAGTCTGAGCCGCAGGTCACGAAGGTGAGCTTCCGTAGCAAGCCATCGCTTTCGGCCTCACCCACGATTGATGTCAATGCGTTTGCCGCGCGATTTGGAGGCGGAGGGCACACGCAGGCCGCGGGAGCTCGGTTCAAGTTGTCACTTCACGAGGCGCAACGCGAGGTCGAGCGCGAGCTCGAAACGCTGTGATGCGCGTGTTGCCGCAGATCAGTGCGCTCTCTCTGGGCACCATTGTTGCCGTCAGCGGTTGTGGCCATCTGCCCGCGACACCAGACACGTCAGCGAGCACCGCACAGCCGACGACCCTTGTATTCAAAGTTGAGGGGATGCATTGCAACGGTTGTGTCGAAGCGATCACCGCCGAGATTCGAGAAGTCGAGGGAGTCTCAGCAGTTTCGGTATCACTCGAGAATCACTCCGCGCGCGTGGAAGTCGTGAATCCTTCGCGTGCGGTCCCAGTGCAGTCTGCGATCACCTCGCTCGGCTACAAGGTCACAGGTGAGGTGCAACTCGTTCAGCCTTCGGCGAAGTAGTCAATGCGTCGGCGGGTGGCAATCCCAGCAGCGCCGGAAACCGCCTGAGTGCCGCGGGAAGAACCACCACAGCGCAGATCACGCACGCGCTGCTTCCGATGCACATGACCCACCCAAGGCTTTGGAGGCCTTTGTGCGAGGCAAAGAGCAGTGTGCCGAAGCCAACCGCCGTCGTCACCGCACTCAGGACGACTGCACGGGTCGTCCACCCGAAGGTGCGCGATGCACCACCTTCTCGTGCGCGGTGAATGACATGCACACAACTGTCGATCCCGAAACCGAGAAGCATTGGAACGCTGAAGAAGTTTGCGAGATTCAACGAGACTCCCAGCAACGTGAGTGCCCCAAATGTCCATGCCATTCCGAGTGCGAGGCACGCGAGGCAAGTGACCGTAGCGGTTGTGGACCGTAGATCGATCCATACAACGAGCGCGATGACTACCACCGACCAGGCAGACATCGCGACAAAGGCACTCCGCATGTCGACCACTGATTCGTAGACGGTCATAGGAACTCCAGTCGCACTCGGGTCGATCTCTCGAAGTGCCGCGACAAACTCCTCCATGGGCTTGAATTCCCAAATGTCTTCTTTCGGAAAGAGCGATACAAGCATGTTCCCATCGTCAGCAACCAGGTGATCTCGAACCGCTGAGGGCAGACTCTCGCGGAGTGTCGCGCGTGCGCCACGACCGATCTGGTCGAGTGCATGAATCGTTCGGGTGATCGCGGTCGATGCGCGATCACGCGCCTCAGCGCGCCGCGAGGGGTCGGCAAGGTCGGCTGCAAGCGTTTTCAGTGCCCCCTCCACGCGCCGCATGTGCGATAGTTCTTCACCGGATCGCGAGAGCGACGCCATGGCGATCAATCCCTGGAGCTGTGTGTGAACCTCGAGCACCGCTTGTTCGTTCAAGTCGGTTGGTGGGGTGGCGCTCGCCAAAGAACGACCGACTCTCGGCATGTCGAGCGCGGTTCCGAGCTTCTCACGCAACTCCACTCGCTGCGCGGTGTCTGACTGAACGAGATCGAGCACGCTGTGCGTCGCCGCGATGAGCGGTTCGCCCTGAGCTCGCTGAACGACGTCGGCGACCTCGACTTGCGATGAGCAGATAATGCCTCCGAACCACGACGCACTGACCGAATCTTCGAGGATGCGGTGCTCCCATGCGATCGAATCGAGGCCATCCGCTTGGAGGCGAAGCAGATTCGTCTCAAATGTCAGCCACGGGATCGCTGCCGCGAGCGAGAGCGTGAGTGCTGCACCCGCGATGAGCGTGCGCCGATCTTGCCGATCGCTTTGGGGGGCTTCTCGACTGCGCAGGCTCGAGTCGGCGCACGCGCATGGATCGTCGGGAAAGAAGTGTCCGCCGGTGTTCGTCTCGACGCTCGCACGCCCGCATGCCACCGGGAGCGCCCCTCGACGCCTCTCGCGCCACTCATCAACGACGATGATGAGCGAGGGAAGCGCAATCGTCAGGATGATCGCGCATGCAATCAATCCCGTGCCAGCGATCAAGCCAAGTTCGCGCAGTCCTCCGAATTCAGTTCCCAGTGCGAGCAGAAACACGGAGGCGCTCGTGAGTGCACCAACCCACGTTGGAATTGTGTTGGCAACGATCGCAGCCCTCATCGCGGCGCGAACTGGCAGCCGAAGGCGAAACTCCGTGTACCGCGCAACTGTGTGAATCCCATAGTCAACTCCTGCGCTCACCAGCACCAACATGAACACGAGGCTCAGAAGGTTCAGCCTTCCCACAAGCACCGCAGCTGCGCCGTAGGTGCACGCGAAGGTGAGCGCAAGCATTCCCATCACGAGCAGCGGCCGCACGAGGCTTCCGAGAGTCCACATCGTCAGGATCGCAACGAGAATCGCTGCGACGACTGTTCCGCGCGTCATGTCCTCGTTCGTCGTCGCAAGTTCGTCGGCTTGCAGCACGGGCTTTCCAGTCAAGCCAATGTCAACGGTTGGAAAACGAAACTGCACATCGCGAATCACTTCGCGAATGTCCGCAAGGATTGGTTCGATGGTGGCGAGCCCTGCAAAGTCCTTGCGCGGCAAAATCTCGATGAAGAAAAACTGCCCGCTCGTCGACACGAGATACTGTGCCGGTCGTGGCTGGGCAAGTTCAAAGCCATCCCCCAACCGCGCGGTGAGCGACCTCAGCATGAAGAGCGCGCCACCTCCGAGGCGCTCGCGTTGAACCTCATTGAGCGCAAACCCGTCCGTTTGCAGACGTGAGAGGCGCTCTCGCGCCTCTTCGAGGACGCCCAGTGACCCCCCGTGTGACGCGCTGCGCGCGAGTGGCGCGAATCCATCCGACGCACCGAGAAGCGATTGCAACGATTCGGTGGCCATCGCGCGGGGGGCGAGGCGCCACTGCTCGTCTTCGTTGATGTGTGCGTGCACCGCCGGAAGCCCTGGGACTTCAGCGAGTTTGATCGTGAGTGCGTCGATGGCACTTCGAGCCATCTCTGGGTCGCCGCGCGCGTCAACTGCGACATAGAGATATTCGAGATCGCCGAATTCACGCATGAATTCTCGGTATCTCTGCATGAAGGGACGATCGATTGAAATCAGCGAATCGGTGTTCGCGTCAAGCGTGAGGTTGCGCGAGGCATAAAGAGCACTCAACATCGAGATCGCCAGCGTGGCGACGATCACCGAATACGGCCATCCGGTCGCGAGGTCTGCAACGCGCCGCACGAGTTGCGCGCGCCACATCAGAGCGCATCGAGACGGGCGCTGTGGCCGCGGGAGCGATCAGCATGCGTGAGGCTCTCGCCTCCGAGCACACATCGACCACCAACAAAGACCATTCGAGCGCGACCCTTCACCTTCCACCCATGAAATGGGCAGTTGCGACTCTTCGACTTGAACTCGTTCGCATCAATGGTCCACTGGAATTGAGGATCGATGACCGTGACATCGCTCGAAAGCCCTTCGAGAAGTTGCCCGTGGCCGTATCGATCAATGCCGAGAAGTCGAGCGGGCTCGATGGTCATGAGCGCAATCAGGCGCTCCCATGAGATCGCACCACTGTCGACGAGCGCCTTCACATAGAGCGCCAGCGCGCACTCAAGGCCAATCATCCCAAATGGAGCGCTTGTGAAATCACGTGCCTTCTCTGCGGACGTGTGCGGTGCGTGATCGGTCGCGAGGATCGAGATCGTGCCATCGATGATCCCCTCAATGATGGCGTGGATGTCGCCGTCACCGCGCAGCGGGGGATTCACCTTCGCCTGCGTGTTGTACCCCGTGCACATCTCTTCAGTGAGCAGCAGGTGATGCGGCGACGCTTCGGCGGTGATCGGTTGCCGCTGGGCACGCGCCGCGCGAACGATCTCGACGCTTCCAGCACTCGAGAGGTGCTGCACGTGATACCGCGCCTGATGACTTCGATTCAGTCGCACATCTCGTTCGATGATGACTTCTTCAGCAACCGCGGGCCAGCCGCCCAGTCCGAGTCGCGCACTCACAACCCCAGAATTCATGACGCCACCGGAAGTGAGTGTTGGATCTTGACAGTGCTGCATGAACACCTTGTCAAGTGACGCGCACACTGCGAGCACTTTGCCCATCATGCCAGCACTTGCGATGCAATCTCCATCATCCGTGAACGCAACGGCACCAACCTGCGCCATCGCTCCCATCGGCGCGAGTTGTTCGCCGGCGCGTCCAAGCGTCGCTGCGCCCGCGACAAAAACGCGCGCGAGTTGTGTCGCTCGCGCGCGCATCTGAACAAACTCGACAGTGCTTGGAAGATCAATCGCCGGCGTTGTGTTCGGCATACAACAGACGCTTGAAAAACCACCCGCGATCGCCGATGCGGCGCCCGAGGCGATTGTTTCTTTGTCTTCGGCGCCAGGCTCGCGAAGGTGCACATGCGGATCGATCAGCCCTGGCACAACGAGCAGTCCCTCACAGTCCACCACGATCGCGTCGGCTGGCGGGCTGAGCTTTCCCTTCGTCGACGAGATCGCCGACACGACACCATTTGTGAGCAGCAAGTCCGCCGTGTGGTCACGGCCGCTGCTGGGGTCGATGAGTCGACCGCCGCGAAGAAAAAAGGCGTTGCTCATGGCAATCGCATCGTAGCGAGCATCGGATCGTGAAAAAAAGCACCTCCCCTCGCATGGAACCCATGCGTGAGGAGGTGCGGTCGTCGAACGCGAGAATCCGCGCTTATCCGTTGGTCTTGCCCGACATCGGGCAGGTCGCGTTGCCGGACTTGCTGCAGCCTGGCTTGGCGCTGCCATCGCAACCAGACTTCGCTTCGCCAACGGCGCCTGGAGCTGCTGCGGCCTTGTCCTTGCAGCAGGATGCCTTTGGCTCTGCAACGGCACCTGGAGCTGCTGCGGCCTTGTCCTTGCAGCATGATGTCTTGGTGTCGCCCACTGCGCCTGGGGCTGCGGCCTTCTGGTCGCTGTTGCATGCACCGAGGGCGAGAAGAGCAGCGCTGGTGGCAATGAGTGCGAATCGTTTCATGTGTGAGACTCCTTCAGAGGTATGAGTGTGAAATGAGGTCAAAGCAAACTTTGATGACAGTATACGGAGGCAACGGAGCCGCCAATCTACTATTGCACAAAATGTCCGCTCAGAAAGACCCCGAAGTGCTCCTGAATCGGGCGCGGAAACTACCAGCGTCGCCAGGGGTCTACCTCTTCAAGGATTCACTCGGATGCGTCCTCTATGTCGGGAAGGCGTTGAATCTGCCAGACCGAGTTGGTTCATATTTTCTTCCCAGCACCGACCTAGGACCTCGAAAGCAGCCGATGCTGGCGATGATTGACGACGTTGATTGCATCCCATGTGAAGGAGAGTGGGAGGCGCTCCTGATGGAGGCGCGCCTCATCAAGGACTTGCGGCCGCGATTCAATGAAGCACTCCTCGATGACAAGAGTTTTCCGTACCTCGTGATCACAGTGCGTGATGAGTTTCCTGCGGTGCATGTCACGCACAATCCACGAGACCCAGCATTTCGTGGAGCGCGCGAATACGGCCCATTTGTGAGTGGCGGATCGCTGCGGCACGCAGTGCAAGTGCTGCAGCGAGTCTTCAAGTATCGAACGTGTGATCTCGCAATTCGCGCGAATGACCCCAAAAACCAGACGTTTCGCCCGTGTCTGCTTCATGCGATCGGGCAGTGCACGGCGCCTTGCGCGAATCGAATCACCCAGGCGGAGTACCGCGACGATATTGAGCGTTTCATCCGATTTCTGTCGAGCAAGCGAAGCGCGATGCTCCGAGAGTTGCAGGGCGAGATGGATGTTGCATCGCGTGCACGGCAGTACGAACGCGCCGCCATCCTGCGTGATCAGATTCGATCGATCGAGCGGCTCGATGAGCGCGAACGCCGAGGTGAAGAGGGAGAGTTCGACTGGCAGCCAGAGGTCACCGGACTCATCCACGATCCGATGAAAGGGCTCGCCTCACTTCAACGATCCCTCGAAAGTCACACGCCGATCCGATGCGTCGAAGCGATCGACATTTCGCACCTCGGCGGCGAAGAAACAGTCGCAAGCAAGGTCTGTTTCATGGACGGCAGGCCCTTCAAGGATGGCTATCGCAGATATCGCATTCGCACAGTGACGAACGATGATGTTGGTGCCATCTACGAAGTCGTCCTGCGGCGCTACCGAGAGGCAGGAGAGGGCAACGAGCTCTATCCCGAGCTCATTCTCATCGACGGCGGCGCGGGGCAACTCAATGCCGCGCTTGCAGCATTTCGATCGCTCGAGTGCCAACCGCCGCTCGTGATCGGCCTCGCGAAGAAGGAAGAGCTCATCTACCGAGCTGGAGTCGAGCAGCCGCTGAGGCTTGGACGAGACAATGCTGGGCTGAAACTCTGTCAGGCGATTCGTGACGAGGCTCACCGCTTCGCGCAGCACTACCACCACCTACTGAGATCGAAGCGCATGCTCGGAGAGGGATCGTGAGCGCTGGGCTTCCACCCTATGCATCGCTTGAGGCGGATGGCACGATGCTGCTTCGTGTGAAAGTTGTTCCGGCTGCCTCGCGTGATCAGCTCGCAGGAGTACTCGGCAACCGCTTGAAGGTGCGAGTCAAGGCGCCGCCAGAAGCGGGGCGGGCCAACCACGCACTGCGCGAACTTCTTGCGGGGGCTCTGCGGCTGCCTCCCACCGCGATTGAGATCGTGCGTGGTGCGGATGCACCGCTGAAGCTAGTTCGACTACAACGCATTCCCGCGCAGTGGCCACGCGCGGGCAACCCTGCAAGGTAGGGGGACGCGCACCACCTCGCCGACGCGAACTGCTACGCGGGATTCGCGAGCGCATCGGGGGGCAGCTGCTCAGTGGGCGCGGGGGTGGAGGGCGTCTGGGCCGTCGGCGGTGTTGGCAATTCGCGTTGCAGCAACTCGGTCACCGATGGACGCTCAAAGGCCTCGCCTCTCATGATGCGATCGACTTCTTCGCGTGAGAGCGTCTCGACACTCAGCAGTGCTTCTGCGACAGCGAGCACCTTAGGCCAGTGCTCATCGATGAGTTTTGTGGCGTCTCGATACGCAGCATCGATCAACATTCGCACCTCTTCGTCGATGACGCGCGCAGTCTCGGGTGAGTAGTCCTTTTCTGGAATGAACGCTTCCTTGTCATCCGCGCTCGCGTAGTTCACGAATCCGAGCCGGTCGGACATTCCCCATTGCAAGACCATGGTGCGCGCGTATGAAGTCACCATGCGAATGTCCATTGAGGCACCGCTCGAGATGTCTCCCGTCTTGCGCTCTTCGGCGATCCGTCCGCCACACAGCACGCGCATTGTGGCGAGCAAGTGTCGTCTCGAATAGCCGTATCGGTCCTTCTCGGGGAGGCTGAATGTGGTTCCGAGGGCTTGGCCCCGCGGGATAATCGTCACCTTGTGCAGGGGGTCGGCATCGTCGAGCAGGACCTGAAGGACCGCATGCCCGGACTCGTGATAGGCCGTGGCGACACGCTCTTCGTGTTCGATCTTTCGGCTCTTGTTGGCACGCCCCCAGCGCACTTTGTCGCGCGCCTCTTCGAGGTCCGCGAGTTCGACTGTGTCCTTATCTGCCATCGTTGCGATGATCGCCGCTTCATTGATGAGTGCCGCGAGATCGGCCCCAGAGAACATGGGGGTGCCTCGCGCGACGCGTTGCAGATCGACGCTGGGGGCCATCTTGACCTTTCGAGAGTGCACTGTGAGGATCTGAAATCGTCCGCGCAAGTCCGGAAGTGGCACTGCAACCTGTCGGTCGAATCGACCGGGACGGGTCAGCGCTGGATCCAGCACGTCCGGTCGATTGGTTGCCGCGATCACGATGACTTGATCGTTGGCCTCGAATCCGTCCATTTCGACGAGGATTGCATTCAGCGTCTGCTCGCGCTCGTCATGACCTCCAGAAGAAAAGCCTCCCCCGCGTCGGCGACCAACCGCATCGATCTCGTCGAGGAAGATGATGCACGGCGAATTGTCTTTGGCTTGTTTGAACAGGTCGCGAACGCGGCTGGCACCAACACCCACGAACATCTCAACGAAGTCCGATCCCGAGATTGAGAAGAAGGGCACATCGGCTTCGCCAGCGATGGCCTTCGCAAGCAGCGTCTTGCCGCATCCAGGCGAACCAGAGAGCAGAATCCCACGCGGAATCCGCCCGCCCAGCTTGCTGAAGCGCTTAGGGGTCTTCAGAAACTCAACAATCTCCTGAACTTCCTCTTTCGCTTCGTCAACTCCCGCGACATCTCCGAAGGTGACCTTGACTGTGTCCTTGCTCGTGACACGGTGTCGACTCTTGCCGAACGATCCCAGCATTCCACCTGGGCCACCCCCTCCGGCACTGCGCATGCTGCGCGCAATCAAGAACCAGAGCACCGCGAGAATCAGCAGGGGAGCAGCAAGTGTCAATAGCAGTTGCATCAGCATGCTCTGCCCGACCTGCTCTTGCCACTTCACCCCCGATGTCGAGAGTTGCTCTCGAATCCAGTCGTAGTTTCCAGGGATGATTCGCACCCAGACCTGACTACCCTTTTGGCCAGATCGCTCAGTCGCTCCAGGCAACCCTTTCGAGAGCGTCGCCATCAGCTTGTCGTCTTGGATGACGACCGACGCTGGCTCAAAATAACCTTCCTTCGCGAGCACGAAGAACTCTTGAGGAGTCTGAATTGCTTCACCGCGCTGCGAACTGTTCGTGAGCACCGTCCAAATGACTGCAATCAGCGCGAGGACGAGAATCCAAGTCATGAACTGGCGACGCATCTTCGGTGGAGTCTGAGTTGGCTTGCCATCGGGGGATGGCTTCCCAGAGGGGGTGCGACCCTGTTGAGGGTCATCGCCTTCGTGCGCGATTCGGATTGGATCGTCAGACGTTCGGTTGTTGATCTCGCTCATGTCACTATCCGTGAAACTTTGACTCGCTCGGGCGTGCTGATCACTGGGTTACCACTCACCCTGCAGATTCGCGACTATATCTCGTGCCATCTGGTGCGTGACGGCGAATCTGCCCAAGTCAATCGGTTGTTTGTTCGGAAGACTTGCGACAAAGACGGCGCTTGATTGAAATCCTGAACGCGAAACAATCGGCTTTCCTGTGCGCATGTCCATCCACTCGAAGTCGACCGTGACTTTGAAGGCCATTTCTTCGGTGAGTCCCGTCGCAAGACTCTGCGAGAGATTCTGCAGATCGACCCGGGTAATCGTCCCACGAAGGACAGTGTCGGCGCGCCCCTCCGAAGTCACCTTGTAGGGAGTCGTCGACTCGACCTCCTTGACAAGCGCATCGGCGAGTTGAAATGACACCGCACGATCTTGGCTCGAATTCTTGAAAATAGGAAGGGCGATCGTGCGGTACTTTTTCGAGTAGAGCGCACCATTCGAGTAACTCGACGTCGAGTCGGCCGAACAACCGACGATGCTGACCGCGATCAAGAGCAGAATCCAACCCGTGAGAGCTCTCGTCACCATCTGTGGAAGGCTCATGGAGAGGGCACCGATGATGCAGCGGGTTTGTCAGCGCGAGGTGCTGTGCTCTCCCAGTCCAAACCGAGCAGCGACTTGCGAAGGGCCGCGTAATCAGGGCAAGCCGCGCGGACCTGATTCGGCAACGCGGCAACGATGGATGGGATCTCACGGAGCGCAATCAGCGTCGCGATCGACTTGGGGTACTTGTCGACAAGGCGGCGGATGTACAGCTCGCAAGAGATTGGATCTCCCATGTGCTGATACCACCCCGCCTCAGACAGCAGCTTTGACCCCTCCGATTCATAGATGCGAACGAGCAGTGCATCGGCCCCAACGCGCTGAGCCGTGATGGGGTCGAGCGCCTGCAATTCGCGCAGTCGAGCGCTCGCTTCGAAGAGTCCGCGTGCGTCGTAGAGTGGACCCTTGTAGGCGGCGCAGAGCGAGTAAATGAGCCGTAAACGGGCCTTTTCGACCTGCCGCGACTTCGGATAGTTCTGGACGAAGAGGTCGTAGGCGTCCGCAGCGAGTTGCATGTCTCGCTTGCGAAAATAGAAGTCGGCGAGTTCCATCCCTGCCTTCTCTGCAAGTTCGCTTCCCGGGAGACGCTCTTGAATGCGAATCAGTAACTCCTGCGAATCATCCTCTGCGTTGAGCCACCGAAAGGTTCCAAAAAACTTACGGCGAAGCCCGTTCGCGTACGCCGTGGCAATCTGATACTCACGTTGCAACGCAGTGACGAAGACATCGCTTCCTGGGTAGAGGCG
>SYHM01000131.1 GCA_005799205.1 Planctomycetia bacterium
ATGGCGAGAAATGCATCCATGCCATGATCAAGCGTGGTCGCGAACATCTTCGCCGTCGCGCGATCGTCTCGTGCGAGTATGCAGATCGCAAAGCCGCGGCTGTCGCGAATGATCGGTGAGATCGGTTGTCCCTTTTCCATCGCGATCAACAGCATTGGCGGTTGCATCGCAACTTGTTGGACGCATCGCACCATGACTCCAGTGCGCGATTCACCAAAGGCGCTCGTGAGCAGGAATTGTGATGAAGGGATGAGGTCGAGCACGGGCTCGACTGTTTCACGTTTGGCAGGGGGTCGATCGGTTTGCATGGGTGAAAAACCCAAAAAGAGAAAATCGCCTCGCGGGCACTATAGAACGTTCCGGCAAAATTTCCACAAACAATTACTTTGCAATGAGTTACAGGATCAATTGTGTGGTTTCGATGCTTCTCGGACCACATTGGGTAGCGTTGATGTGTCGCGAGAAACATGAATTTTGTTTGAAAGTGTTGCAAAGTGGGGCATGGTGGGTATATTGTTGCCACCATCTCTGCGGACCTCATCCATGCTCTTCCTCGGCGAATTCGAACACAGTCTCGACTCGAAACAGCGTCTCGCGATTCCAAGCGAGCTGCGCGCTGTGCTGAATCCGGCGGTGAATGGCGATTCATTTGTCGCGGTGCCTGGCCCAGACGATTCGCTGATGCTCTGGCCCAATCGAACGTTCGAGCAACTCGCGCAGAATCACGGAGGCTCATTGATCGGCGACGAAGTGCTGCGTCGATTCGAACAGTCGTTCTTCAGTCAAGCGGCGCGTTGTCCCCTCGACTCTGCGGGGCGGGTTCGAATTCCAGACAGACTTCTTGGACGATTCACACTTTCAGGGGCGGTGACAATTCTTGGAGTTCGAGATCACTTGGAAGTCATCGCGTCTGCCACATGGAAGGCCAAGCAGAAGGAACGGGATTCCACTGCTGCGAGCCTTTGGCAGGACGCGAATCGACTGCTCAATTCACGCTCGGGTGGCACGCGGTGATGGATCGCCCATGCCACAGCGAGATCGCTCCGCCATGGACGGAGGAGCGCACAGTCAATCCTCAGCTTTCGCAAGGACGCGGATACTGAGCAAGAAGTAGGGTCATGGATGACCCGCAAGCGCGTGTGGCATCAACGCCATGGATGGCAGCGCCGCACAATTTCTCGGGATGGGTTGTTATCCACCCCGAAAAGCCCATGTCCCCCGCGTCACTGGCCCGACGCGGGGGCTTTTTTGGCTCCCATAACGGCGTTTTTTTCGGATTTGTGAATTGGACAGGGGGAACCATCCGATCGAGCGATACCCTTCAAGAAGGTCAGTCGCTCGGTCGATGAGAGTCTGCTGAGCAATCGCATGGAGGACGCACGGTGCGTCCGAGGCGAGCTGGACAAGTCGGTGGGCGACGCCCCACCGTGACAAGGGCAGGAGGTCCGCGCACTATGTTGGTTATCACGAGACGCGAAGGCGAAGAAGTGGTCATCGGAAATCCAGCGTCCCCAATTGGGATCGTGAGGATCGCGTCCATCAAGGGTGACCGTGTGCGCATCGCTTTTGAGTTCCCGCGCGAAGTCGCTGTTCATCGCAAAGAGGTCGCAGAGCAGATTCTCGCTGGGGCAGTCGACCCTACCAAGAGCGTCATCGGTCAAATCAGGCCCGCCGCCGAGGGTGGCGCCTAAGCCGCATGAGCCGCTAGTTCAGCGCTCGAACTTGAGAAACTTCTGGGATCGCTTCTCGCAGTTGAGCTGCGATGCCGCTTTGGAGGGTCATTGAACTCGATGGGCAGCCGATGCAGGCGCCGTGAAAGCGAACGTCAACGATGCCGTCATGAACGCGCACGACTTCGACATCCCCACCGTCAGCCTGAATCGCCGGGCGAATCGAATCGACCACTGCGCGAACGCGCGCAAGGAGCGTGTTTGCACTCTCATCACTTGGCGTTGGAGTGGGCCTTGGTCTTTGCGTCGGTTTCGTAGCCACGCGATGAGTCTAGGCAGAGTTTTCTACACTCTGCTGATGCGATCTCGTCGACGACAGACTCTCGAGATTCCAATCGGGTTCGCGTTCTCATTGATCGCTCTCACCGCTGGAATCTTCGGGTGCGCAGCGACTCCGGCTGGTGATCCATTGCAATCGCTTGATCGGACAGATTTGACCCCTGCGCGCCAGGTTGCAGCGATGCAGATTCTCGAC
This sequence comes from Planctomycetia bacterium, assembly GCA_005799205.1. Classification (GTDB taxonomy): domain Bacteria; phylum Planctomycetota; class Phycisphaerae; order Phycisphaerales; family SM1A02; genus F1-60-MAGs104. Next base: position 2,206 of record SYHM01000131.1, read on the forward strand.
GCTGACCCAACGTTTCCTGCCTATCTCAAAGCGCTGAGGCGGATCATTGTGCAACCTGGCTACTCGCTGGAATTGCGCAATGAAGCATGGGACAGGTTGGTCGCTCATGACCTCGCGGGGTTGAAAGAGATCCTCGAAATCAGTTTTCCGCGCATGCTGATCTATGAGTGGAGGCGTGAGGTCTGCCGCCGCATGGGTGCGCTCGGATGGAAAGACCTGACGCCGACCCTTGTGCGCGCGTGGGCTGTGGTCATTCCCGCGTACGGCACAAACCTCTTTGAGCGCCCTGAGTACTTGGCACTTGTCGCACTGTGGGGCAAGGACCGAGTTCCCAGCGTGCTCTACGAGCTGCTCCTCAAGAGCGACCCGATCACGCAGGCGAATCTGCGCAGTCGTTGCTGGGAATTGCTGCTCGCAACGGGAGAGCGTGCGCGCATTCTTGCGCTTCTCGCAGATGAGTCGAGCGCATCGACTGATTCATTCATCCTTGATATGCGCCGCGCGGCGAGTGACCTTTCGATCCTCCCTCGAAATCGAGAAGAGATTTTGTGGGTGCGTGCGCTGAGAACTCCAGGCAATCGCGCGTTTTGGGATGCGGCGCGCGCGGGCGTTGAACGACTTCCGATGAGCGTGCGCGAATCACTCGAGCCGCGTGACCTCGCGGTTGTCGTCGCGGCGGCGGCATTTCAGCCCGAATTGCTCAGTCGCTCGCGCGACGAACTCTTTCAGCAAGTGGTGAGCGCACTCGCTGCCGGCTCGACCCGTCGTTATGGCGCATCGTTTGAGGGCTATGGCACGCAATTGCCAGAGACTCCACGAGCACATCAGGCTGAGTTACGTTGGGGAGACTGTGCGGCAATCTTGATTGCCCTCGACGCGCTTTCGAATCCTGCGATCCGATCGCATCTCTTCGACATCGCAGATCGAGATCAAGCCGATCGACTCACAGAGTATGGAGGTCTCCTGCGCGTCGATGGGAAAGGCCGCTATGAACTCGTTGAGTTCGCTCCGCAGTCGCGCGGAAGCGACGTGCGATTCGAAGCGTCGCAGCAGATGTTCGACGCGGGGTACGACGCACTCTTTCACTTTCACAATCACGCGCAGGCGTATGACAACCAGCGATATGCAGGACCCCATTTTGGCGACTTCGGGTACGCCGAATCCACAGGAGTGAACGCCCTTGTGTTCACATTTATCGATCGAAACACTCTGAACGCCGATTATTACAGGCGTGGCCAAGTGGTGATCGATCTTGGAACCGTCATTCGTCCAGAGCACTAGCCCAATGCGATTTGCGAAGATGCACGGTCTGGGCAACGACTACATCTATGTGGATGGGGCATCGGAACGCATTGACGATCCCGCCGCGCTCGCGCGTGCTGTCAGCCCTCGCCATACGGGGATTGGCGCCGACGGGTTGATCTTGATCCTCCCTGCAAGCGCTGGGACTCACGCTGACGGGCGCATGCGCATTTTCAACGCCGACGGGAGCGAAGCGCAGATGTGCGGCAATGGCATCCGCTGCGTCACCAAGTACCTGATCGACCGCGGGATGGCGAGCGCGAATCCACTGCGCGTCGAAACTGGCCGAGGGGTGCTCGCGATGCAGTGGTGGCGCGGTGACGACGGGCTCGTCCGCGAGGTTGAGGTTGATATGGGATCGCCGATTCTTGGGGCGGAAGCGATGGGAGTTCGTTGGCCAGGATGCGCTGTGCACGAGCAGATCGTCGCTCGCGCGTGGCCAGACAAGGTCGACTGCGCCCAGGCGGGCGTCGAGGGCACGGCAACCGTTGTCTCGATGGGGAATCCCCACATCATTTTCTGGTGTGACGATGCTGAGCTTGTGCCGCTCGAGCGAATCGGTCCGCTGATTGAACGGCACCCGTACTTTCCTGAGCGCATCAATGTGCACTTCGTCGAGCGCATCTCGACAACTGAACTTCGCATGCGCACGTGGGAGCGTGGCAGCGGAGTAACACTCGCATGCGGAACAGGCGCGAGCGCTGTTTGTGTCGCAGGAGTGCTCGAAGGACGATGCGAGCGCGCGGTAACGATTCACCTGCCAGGCGGCGACCTCGCACTTCGATGGGATGCGCAGGATGGACGCGTCAGAATGCGCGGGCCAGCGACGCATGTCTTCGATGGCGAATTCACCCTAGAAGAAAGCATGCACAATGCCACTCGGTGAAGTCGAACTGGCGATCGTGCGCGCCGTCGAGCAACGGCGCGCCCAGATGTTGGACGACCTGAGCGAACTTGTCGCGATTCCAACGGGGCACCGGTTTCATGCGGGGCTTGAACGCGCGCGCTCATGGATGAGCGCGAGACTGACAGCGCTCGGCGCGACCATGACTCGTGACGCGGGAAAGCCAAGGCCAGATTGGTTACGCGAGCCGACGGTTGCGGGTGCAGACGGGGGCGACCTCATCTGCGCGCGCCACCTCGATTGCGCGAACGGCGTGCGAATTCTGCTGAGCGGGCACCTCGACACTGTGCATGATCCTGCAGGGCCATTTCAGACGCTCTCAAACGAGGTGGATGGCATCCGCCACGGCCCAGGGTGTGCCGACATGAAAGGGGGATTGATCGTCGGACTGACTGCGCTCGAATCGCTCCACGCGTGCGGCATCGCGGTCCGTTGGTCGTTCGCGATGAATGCTGACGAAGAGTCTGGAAGCTTCGCAAGTGCTGATCACCTGCAAGCCCTCGCGCGTGATCATGATCTCGCGTTGGTCCTCGAACCAGCGGCAGCCGAGGGAAAGTTTGTCACCGAGCGTGCTGGCTCAGCGCAGTTTCGGATTGACGCCTTTGGCCGAGCTGCGCATGCTGGGCGTGATGCCGCACAGGGGATTTCTGCGGTCGGAGCCCTCTGTGCAGCAATCACGCAGGTGCTCGCTCACTCTAACCCCGCAGTCGGCCGAACTTTCAACATCGGCCCGCTTCAGGGGGGCCATGCGACCAACATCGTTCCAGACCACGCCGTCGCGTGGGGAAACGCGCGGTACATCAGCGATACCCAGCGCTGCGAGATCGACGCAGCCCTTGCGTCGATCGTCTCGCGCGAGCCGAGCGTGCTTCCGCGCGTCGAGGTGCGCACTGTCCACAATCGGCCGCAAAAACCACAGACAGAAGCGGTCGCAGCGATCGCCGAGATCGCACTCGCCCTCGCTGCAGACTTGGCGGTGCCAGCAGGCACGACTTCGACCGGTGGAGTGAGTGATGCCAACACGCTGCAGG
>SYHM01000017.1 GCA_005799205.1 Planctomycetia bacterium
CGCGCCACACTCCATCATCACCGCGGCTCATCGGGGTCGCGCTCGTGCTCCAACCATTGAAATCACCGGCCAGGTTGACCCTTGTCACTGCGGACGCTGGCTGATACGAGAACAGGCAGTCGAACGCGCCCGAAGGAAGAGCTCGCACTTCGACACTCGACGGGCACTCAACGCGCTCCGACGAGAGCGAAGCCGAGATGCGTGGTTCGCGCGGGGGCCACTCACTTTGGCCGCGCGCGGAGGTACCACACAACATCAGCGCCAACCCGAGCGCTGACACGAGCGGTGCGCAATGCGGTGTGTGAAGCACGGACATCATGGAGCAGAGTAGATCGAACGGTCACGCCACACACGCCATCCCACCCGCCGACCTATGCTTGCCAGCGCATGATTCAACGGATCGCAGGGTGGATTCGTGCACTGTTGCTCGCAGCGACCTGCGCGGTCGTGCTCTGGGCATTCGTCACAGTCGCACTTCGTGAGGTTCGCCGATTCTGGGCGCGCGACTCTCGCACTGAGCTCGTCGTGATGCACTGGTCCGGTGAGGGAGGACAGGAAGAAGATCAGATTGTTGAGGATGCGCTGCGCACATTCGAGCGCGACCATCCGACGATTCGCGTGCGCCGCATCAACCCAGGAGATGCGGGAAGTTTCTACACGAAGCTTCAGACGATGATGGCTTCTGGCGATCCTCCCGATCTTTTTTATGTCGGATCTGAGCGCGTTCCTGCGTTCGTGTCGCTAGGACTGCTCGCTCCACTCGATGCATTTCTGGCAGAGGACCAGCGCGCGCAGGCGCAAGGGCGACTCAACATCGATGACTTTTACCCGGCAACCGTGGATGCCTTTCGCTACGACGGCGCGCGAACGGGTCGCGGCGCCCTGTACGGGATTCCGAAGGATTTCACGACTGTCGGTTTCTACTGGAACAAAGACCTCTTCACGCGGGCTGGAATTCCCGCTCCCAGTGCCGACTGGACCTGGGACGAGTTCATCACCGACGCACGCGCCATTGGTCAGTTGCCCGAGTGCACTGGGGCAGAGTTTGTCACCTGGCCGGCGATGGTGCGCGCATATCTCATGACCGAAGGTGTCGACGTGATTGGTGGATCGTTCGACGAGGTTCGCACCTCTGATCCGCAGGTCGTCGCAGCACTCGATCGCCTTCGCGGATGGCGCCATGATGAATCCGGCGCCCTCACAAGCGGAAAGAGCAAGATTGCGACAGGATCGAGCCTCTTTCTTGGAGGCAAGGTTGGTCTCGCGGGTCCGTTTGGCCGATGGGTCGTGCCAAGCTATCGCTCAATACCGCCTCGCGATGATGGGGGGTTCGACTGGGATTTCGCGCCGCTTCCGCGCGGGAGCGTTGAGAGCAACATCGTTCTCACCGTCTCATGGTCGATGTCAAGTCAGAGTCGGCATCCGAACGAGGCATGGCAGCTCGTGCGTTTTCTCTGTGGCGAAGACAATCAGCGCGCGCTCGCGAAACTTGGACTCGCGATCCCGACACTGCGTGCAGCCGCTCAGAGCGATGCGTTCGACGATCCAACGCAGAAGCCGTCGAACGACCGCGGCTTTCTCACTGCCGCCGAGCATGCACGCGTCGTCGAGTGGCCAACCGATCCACAATTCGAATCGCTACTCGGATCTCGCCTCGATCAAGGGCTGAAGAGCGGCGACCTTTCGCTCGGTGAGGCCATCGCAAACTTCGAACGCGACTGGAAGGCTCAGCGCGACTCTCCCTTGCGAAGCGCTTCGATGACACCGATGCCATGGACGCTGCTGAGCTGGATCGCGATGGAGGCAGCAATCATCGCAACGGCTGTCACGATCGTTGCGCTTCGTAGACGGCGTTTGACTCGCGCACATGCTCGCGAAGAACGAACCGGATTCTTCCTCGCATCGCCCTGGATCATCGGGTTTGGCCTTTTCATGCTCTTTCCCATCGCGATGAGTCTTGCGCTCGCCTTCGCACAGTGGAAGGGAGTCTCACCACTTAGCGACGCAGAGTTTGCGGGAACAGCGAACTTTGAGCAACTGCTCGCGTTCGATCACCGGTTTCGGGCGAGCCTCTTGGTAACCGCGTACTACGCGCTCCTGGCCGTACCGTGCGGACAAGTGTTGGCACTTGGTGCCGCACTGCTGATGAACGCAAAAGTCCGCGGCATTCAGCTCTTTCGAGCGGCTTGGTATCTGCCAAGTGTGCTCGCGGGAGTGGGTGTCGCAGTGCTCTGGCGCTGGATCTTCGACGGAGATGGCGGCCTTCTCAACGCCGTGCTCAAGCCGCTGCTCGCACTTGTTGGAGTCGAACCGCCAGAGTGGTTCGGGCAAGACGCTGCGACCTGGGGAGCACCCGCCTTTGCACTCATGAGCCTCTGGTTCATGGGGGGGACGATGATCGTGTATCTCGCAGGATTACAGCAGATTCCTGTCGACCTGTACGAAGCTGCCTCTATCGACGGTGCGAGTCGGCGCCGTCAATTCTGGTCGGTGACGCTTCCACTGCTCTCGCCGATCATTCTCTTCAATGTGATCATGTCGATCATTTCGAGTTTTCAAGTTTTCACGCAGGCGTTTGTAATGACGGGCGGCGAGCCGGGCGACCTCACACGCTTCTATGTCTTGTACCTCTACAACCAAGGCTTTGAGTACTACGACATGGGATACGCGAGCGCACTGGCGTGGGTCCTCTTGCTGATTGTGCTCACGCTCACGATCATCGTCATGCGCACGAGCGATCGCTGGGTTCACACCGAGGGACTTCGCTCGTGAACCGCACAGCCTGGCGCACGATTCAGTATGCGCTGCTCACAAGCGGCGCGGTGGTGATGCTGCTTCCACTCTGGTGGATGGTCGTCGTCAGCCTCGAGACACCCGAGCGCGCTGGATCAGCGGTCGGTGGTGGCGGTGAGATGACGCTCTGGCCGCAGACACCTCAATGGACGAACTATCCGCAAGCGCTGCGCGAAATGGGCTCGGTGCAGTGGAACGGGTTCCTCAACGCGCTCGCCAACTCTGTCGTTATCACAACTCTCGTGGTCGTCGCGACGGTGCTCTCAAGCAGTCTCGTTGGATTCGCCTTCGCTCGAGTTCGCTTTCGCGGCAGGCGCACGCTGTTTCTCATCATGCTTGGAACGATGATGCTGCCTGGTCAAGTCACCTTGATCCCGCTCTTCATCTTCTTTCGATCGCTCAATTGGATCGACTCGCTGCTTCCGCTCATCGTGCCTGCCTTCTTCGGGAACGCCTTCTTTATCTTTATGTACAGGCAGTTCATTGCGCAGATCCCAGAGAGCCTGATCGAAGCGGCGAAGGTTGACGGCTACTCGCTGCTTTCCATTTGGTGGCGCATCATCTTGCCGCTTTGCGCTCCTGTGACTGCGATCTGCGCAGTGTTCACGTTTATCTTCGTCTGGAATGATTTCATGGGACCGCTGGTGTATCTGCACAGCGATGAGCAAGCGACTCTTGCCGTCGCGCTCAACTCATTTCGGAATCAGTATGGCGGGCTCGAGGATGTCCACCTTCTGATGGCCGCAAGCCTTGTGACAATGATCCCTTGCATCGTGCTGTTTGTCGCAGCACAACGACACTTCATCGAGGGGCTCGCACGAGGCGCAGTAAAGGGCTAGACCGACCGAGCTACATCGCGGGGTTGTTGTAGTTCGCACGAAGAAACGCGAGGGCCTGTTTGGCGGCGTCGCCTTTCACGGTCAACACTGGTGCCTGCGACATCAGCGCGTCGACTTCGGACTGCAACGCAAGCACCTCAGCCTTGAACTCAGAATCTCTGAGCATCGCCGGGCTTTGGGCGAGCGTGGATGCGATCACTTTGGCCTGATTGGTTGCCGCACTTGCTTCTTCATAGAGCCGCACAGCACTTTCCCAGGCCACGATCGCTACATCGCAGTTCTTTCTCCATGCACTTGTGCCAACCCGCGTGAATTCCCAGCTGCTGCTCTGCGACGAATTCGCGCTCTGCGAATTCCAGTTTCGTGAGTATGTCTGGCGATACTGCTGCTTTCTTGGATCGGCCGCTCGTGCGTTCGCCTCGGCTTCAATAAGTCCACCAACGAGGGCGCGTGCATTCTTGACCGCGGTGAATCCCGTCTTGAGAGCGAGATTTTGCTGCGAGAGATCGCGCGCACGACGTTCTCGAATCTGCGAGAGGATTTTTCCTGCGACTTCGGGCTGGGCGATCCACTTCTCAACTCCAAGCGCCTTCCCCACGCTGTCGATTGAGCCGCTCACAGACAGCGCGAGCCCCGACTCAACGAGCTGCGATGCAGTCATGCCCGCGAGCGCGTCTTTCCCACTTGAGAGCTGGATCGCGGAAACCCCTGATGGAGCACTTTGCGACGCCTCTGGGCAACCATCCGCACCACGCCACAGATAGAGGTCTGCCGTGGGATCGAGCAGCGCAGTGACGACTGACTTCATGTACGCGCGATCGGCAGCGCGCGACACGATGGCTTCGAAGCACTGGCCAACCTCGACCGAAATCTCGGCCGTCGGAGTATCAGACGCTGGGAACCACTCGAGCGCAGGCGTGTCCGCTGTCGGATTGAGGACCACGAGGTAGTCGCAGACCATGGGCAGAATTGCGCCGATTCCCGTGCACGATCCGAGGACTCCTATGACTGGCATTCGCTTGCGAACCTGCACGAGCTGCTCGGCGAGAGCGATCGTCGCATCGTGGTCCCCACCAGCGAGGTTGAACTCAACGACGAGTGCGTTGACCCCGGTCGTTGCCGACGTCCGATTCAGAAACTCGGCAAGCGCGTCCGTCATCGTTGAATCGCCGACAGGTCCACTCAGCGGAAGCATCGCGTAGCGGAGCGTGCGCGCAAGGCGCCGATCTTTCGAGCACTTCGATGTTGGAGGCACTGCGTCCATCGGCCCTTCGTCACCCGTCGCTGCCTGTGTGATGGCAGTGGCGGGCCCACGAATGGGTGTTGGAGCAGCGACAGCGGGAGACTGCAGCGAGATGAGACTCAGTGCGATCATCGAATTGAGCGTGAGAAGCATTGCATAGTTGTACCCAATCGCCGCCGCGATGTAGCCTTCTGAATTCATGGCAACAGTTCGACTGCAGGCTGTTTCAAAGAGCTATGGGGCGGGTCCACGGGCGGTCGAATCAGTTGACCTCGCGGTCGCTGACGGTGAGTTCATCGTGCTCGTCGGACC
>SYHM01000132.1 GCA_005799205.1 Planctomycetia bacterium
AGGTGCTGCTCGAAGAGGTACGCAAGGCGCTTGGCGCTCCCGCTTGACGACCTAAACACGAGCCCGCGCGGCGAGCACTCGTGGATGCCCCTCGAGATCGAGAAGAATCGAAGCCTCTTCGAGCCCCGCCTCGCCCGCGAGTGACAGAGCCATCGCCCCCTGACTTGAGCTGATCTCAACGAGCAGCGATCCTCCCGGTCGCAACCACCTGCTCGCACGCGCGACGATCGGTCGAATCAGATCGAATCCATCGTGACCCGCACGGAGCGCTGCGGCTGGTTCGTAGTCACGGACATTGCGTGGAACAGCAGCCCACTCAGCATCGCTGATGTAAGGAGGATTTGCGCAGATGAGGTCAAACGTGTTCTCAAGCGGACGCGCTTCAAGCGGTCGATCGAGGTCGCCCTCGTAGATCGTGACAACTCCACTCAATCCGTGTCTTTCAACATTGCGCCGGGCAATCGCTACGGCTTCCTGCACCAGCTCAGTCGCATGCACCTCGAGCGGTGCTTGCACGGGCTCGGCGCAAGCGTTCACGTCGCTCACATCGCTCCCCCGCTGCCACGCCAATTGTCGTCGGCCAGCGCGCACTGCAATCAATGTTCGTGCGAGCGCGATTGCAATGCATCCAGTCCCAGTGCAGAAGTCGGCGACACGCACACTGGTTCCGGCGGACACCAACGGACGGAGGCGGTTAGCCGCCTCACTGACCAGCGACTCGGTCGACGGGCGCGGTATGAGGGTGGCGGGGCCGACTTCAAGTTCGAGACCAAAGAAGCTCCATGTCCCCACCAGATACTGCACCGGCTCATGCTGCCCCGCGCGCTGCACGAGTGTTCTCAACTGATCACGCTCCGCATCGGTCGCGAGGCGTTCGGGATCCATGTACAGGCGCATCCGATCGACATTGAGCACATGAGCAAGAAGCAAGTCAGCGCAGACCAGCGGTGACTCGACCGCGCGTGCGGCGAGATATTCCTTCACCCACGATCGAAGTCGGCGCACAGTCCATGTTTCTGCCATCACGCAATCCTAACTCGACTTGCGGTACCCTCGCCCCTCCGGACCAACCATGAACACGACCAACACCGACACAACCCTTCAATCGATTCACGCAGATCCATCGTGCGCGGCTCGCTTCGCATCGGCTCGACTCAGCGGCGATGCACTGCAGTGCGATGCGAAGGATGCCGCCGCTCCAGCGTCGTACACCTTGCAAGTCACGCCGGCCGGGTGGCGCATCGCACTTTCAACTCCAGATCGGTGGTTGAGCGAGTCAATCGAGTCGCAACTCGTCGAGTCGCGAGAGTCGCTCGAAGAACTGTTCGAAGAGGAACTCAAGGATCTCGACTGGCCCGGCACCCCACCAGCGGTCCGCCACTTTCGAGACGAGTCGAAGCACTATGTCTTTGAGTGCACACTGCCTCGCATGCCAGACACCGCTGCAGAGTTTGGCCGCGTGCGAACGCACTGGCTTGCGTTTGAGTCGACCTTTCGCCAACTCGGCGACATGGCAGGATCGGACTCGCATTGAACGCAGCTCCTCGAGTGCTGATGCTCGGGTGGGAGTTTCCTCCTTTCATTACTGGCGGGCTGGGCACTGCATGCCACGGACTCACGCGCGGGCTCACGAAGGCTGGATGCGATATCACATTCGCCCTTCCACGCTCGATTGATCGCTCACACGCCTCGCATGTTCGACTGCTTTCGCCTGCGACCGAGGTGTCGGAACCCTCCGCGTGGACCGCGCCTCCCGCTGGAAGCTTGCACGAGTCGAGTCCGCTTCACGACGAGCTGCACACAGAAACGGTTGCGCGACAAGCCGAATCGCGTCGCACCGAATCGCTTCGTCACGGCACGCCAGAGCGCATCCGAATTCTTGATCTGCCATCGATGGCCGCGAGCGCGTATTGCTCTGCGAGCGCACGAGGGCGATTGCTTGACCTTGTCGGAGCCGCCGACCACACACTCGCGGCGCACATCGACTCGCTGTCTGACGAGGAATTCACGACCTATTTCCAACAGTTGCACAGCGCTCGCAGCACGACCCAGAACGAACCGCTCTCAATCGAATCAGCGATTCGACGCGCACTGCCCGAAGCGATCAGTCGAGACTTGGCATCCGCACAAAGCTCTGCCGCGCCGACTGGCGGCTATGAGGGGGACCTGATTCTTGAGGCTGAGCGCTACGCGCACTTTTGCGTGCGAGCAGCGACCAAGTTGCCGTTTGACATCATTCATGCGCACGACTGGCTGACATATCCCGCCGGGATTGCCCTCGCCCGCTTGACTGGCAGGCCCCTGGTTGTTCACGTGCACGCCACCGAGTTTGACCGATCTGGCGATCATGTGAACCAAGCGGTGTACAACATCGAACGGCGCGGGATGCATGCCGCCGTGCGCGTGCTCGCAGTGAGCATGCTCACGCGCAACTTGCTCGTGAATCGATACGGAATCTCGCCAGCGAAGATCGATGTGGTTTACAACGGGGTCGATCTCGAGCCTTCGGTCTACGGCATCAAGCGCAT
>SYHM01000018.1 GCA_005799205.1 Planctomycetia bacterium
GATGGGGCTGCGACTCGCACCACACGGATCGTTCGCTGTGCAGAGTGGGCGATTGCATGGCGTGCTGGCGGGTGAGCGGACGCATGATGGCGGCTGCTTTGAGATCACGCTCTTTGCCGATGGCCGCGCAATCGTGCGCGGTTCGTCCGATCCAAGTGACGCGCAGCGCATTTACACCAAGTACGTCGGCGCGTGATTCGTGCTGTGTCGATGAGGATTGGCGCGGTACCCTCATGCAGTGAGCAGCCTCGCGCACCTGAACCGGGTCATCGCGATCCTCGTCGTCATGTGTGTGGTGGCGACTGGCGTGCTGGCCCCAAGGGCGCGAGCGCAGGGCACCTCGGGTCTCGTCGCTGATCCGATTGGATTGATCGCGCTCACCGAACTGCTTGATCGCACTGGCGTGAAGTTTCGTGAGGTCTATGAGGCTGTCGAGAGGGCGCATGTCAGCTATCTCGCCGCGTGCGTGACGCTTCGAGAGGGAAAGACCGCTGAACTACGCAAGCGCATGGACGCGATGGCGTCGAGTGGCGAGCCGCCGAGCGACCCCGTTGAAGCGCAGAAAGTCATGGACCTCTATGCGGCGGTCATGACGGAGTACGAGCAACTCGAACGGACGCTCTTCGCGTCGATCGCGACATCGTGTGATCCGTCATTGAGGGATCGTGTTGAACGCGCTCGCGCGACACGCGAACGAACGCTGCTGCAGCCTCCCGAAATGATGGGGAACGGTCTTGGGACCAACATCGATGTGGCGGTGATCGTGAGATCGCTTGAATGGAAGCAGGACTCTGACGGGCTAGCGCTGCTCACCGCATGCGAAAGCGCCCTTGGCGATTTCGACGATCGGCAGTCAAAGTTGTTGCGAAGGGCGCTCGCAAAGTCGCTTGCGATTCCAGTCGAATTCACAAGACTGATGGCGAGTGGTGCACTGACAATGGATGACCTCGTTTCGTACTCGTCCGATGGGCAGTCGCGGCCCTCGCCTGAGGCGCTCGTGAAACTCTTCGCGCCAGTCGCAGAACTGCGCAAGGCACTTCACGAGAGCGAGTCGAGAGCGTATCGATCGGTACGCGATGTCCTGACGTCGCGTGACCCTGTGCGTGCTCGAGAGTTTCGCCTCAAGTACATCTCGGAGGCGTACCCGAGCGTCTCGCTCTCGACGACCAACCAGTTCGAGTCTCAATCGGCTGGCGCACTGCGATTGAAGCGGCTGACCGATGATCAGCGCACGGCCATTCGTTCGGTCGTCGTTCAGTGGCGACCGAATGATGACCGGCTGATTGATGAGCAAGTCGCCGTGTTTGATCGCGCCGCCGCGGCGCTCAGTGGCGTGCCCTGGGGATTTGATGGCCAGGTGATGGAGAATCTGCATGAAGAGCAGCAAGTCATTGAAGAGCGGCAGAAGGAGTGTGCTGTGACAGCACTCCGAGCGATCGAGTCGATCGTCGGGGCAGATCTTCCAGAGCTGCTCGGCAAGCTCGGATCGGGCGAGGAGGGAGATCTGTTTGTGCCAGCCGATGCGGCGATGCTCGCGCCGGCGGGCGATGGCCCACTCGGGGCTGGGTCCGGGTCTGAGAATGAGAGCGAGCGTGGAAAGTCCGCGCTCGACGGAATCTGGTTCACAAGACGGATGGATGACGCGTGGATGGACCGCATCGCCCGCGCGCTTGGAAGTGATGTTGGGTCGAGAGCGACCCTCGAGTCACTCAAGGTGGATTACTGGAAGGCGTGGGACGAGCGCATCGCACCATCGGTTGAATTGATGTCTCGTTGTTTTGCGGTTCGCTTCGATTTCGGAGAGTCTCCGCCCCCATCGTGCCATCTGCTCAACAACGAGGCGGATCTCGCCCGCTGGATCACCATGTCGCAGGCGACGAAGAGCGAGGTGCGCGCTCTCGAGCATCGATTCTTCGCAGATGTGCAGAGTGCCGTGGCGCCACCCGAGCGCGCGGCAACCATCGAGTTACTTCAGATAGGTCGCATGTGTGATGAGCGCTTCACGGGCCTCAATCATCGATACGACATCTGGCATAGTGGCGAGGGGAATGCCAACGCGATTCTCGCCGCGACCAATCTGTCGCTCACACCAGATGAGTTGGCAACGGTTGCACGTGCCCTTGCGCCAGGGTTCGCAGATCTGCGGTCCTCAGCCGATGCATTGCGCAGTTTTGCGCTTGAGTCGTGGCGGCGGCAGTACCTCAGCACCTTGACGTGGATCGAATACCAGCTGGCGAAAGACCCATCGAAATGGGAAGCGGTCGCAGAATCGCAGCGGCAGGATGCCGATCAATTGCGCACCGCAGGAATCGTGGCATCCAAAGCGAGAGCGTCGGCGCAGCGTGCCGCATTTCTTGCCGTGATGGCCGTGATTCCCGAGTCATCGCGCAAGGCATATCGCGGGGTATATCTGCTCGACGCGTTTTACGAATCGCATGAGATAGACGATCGCGCGCCGGACATGCTTACCCGCGCGCTCGCACTGACCGATCTCACGGCGAGCCAACATGGTGCGCTCACGATTGCACGCAGCGACTACGTCGATGAACATGACGCAGCGTTGTTGGTGCTGCTGCAGCCAGCCGAGAGCGAACAAAATGTCGCGAACGGCACGATGAAGGGATGGCTCGAGCAACGGCTGCAGGCTGAGCAGCTCGCACGCTGCACATTTGCGCGCAATGCTGCGCGCGACAAGGTGATGCTGCGCCTACGCAACACGCTCAGCGACGACCAGCTTCGTCGGGCAGCAATCAAGTAGAGTCGCACGCGCGATGGATCGGAGATTCATACTCGCCCTCGATCAGGGGACCAGCAGTTCGAGATCGGTCGTCGTCGATGGGCGTGGTCAAATCGTGGCGAGCGCGCAGCGCGAGTTTGCGCAGCGGTTTCCAACGCCAGGATGGGTTGAACACGACGCCACTGAGATCTGGCAGGCGCAACTCGAGACCGCCAGGAGCGCGATCGCGGATACTGGCATCGCGGCGCGCGAGATCGCAGCGCTAGGAATCACGAACCAGCGCGAGACGGTCGTTGTGTGGGATCGCGCGACTGGGATCCCGATTCATAACGCGCTCGTGTGGCAGGATCGTCGGACCGCGCCCCGTATGGACGAACTGCGAGCCCGCGGGCTCGAGGCGAATGTCGCGTTAAAGACAGGGCTGCTGCTCGATCCCTATTTCAGCGCGTCGAAGTTGGCGTGGGTTCTCGA
>SYHM01000019.1 GCA_005799205.1 Planctomycetia bacterium
CGGTGGTGGGGAAGGCGCTCTATTGAGGCGAATCGAGCCGCGTCATGACAATGAGCTTGCTCACGAATGACCCCCAGATACGCGAAGCCGTTGCGGCGTGTCGCGCGGTCACTCGAACACGCGCAGGCAATTTCTACTGGGGATTACGGCTCACTCCAGAGCCTCAACGGTCGGCGATGTATGCGATCTACGCGTGGATGCGCGAGGCAGACGACCTGGCGGATAGCGATCAGGCAGGGTGCGGCTCACGCATTCGTGGGGTCGAGGATTTTCGTGCGGCAACAGATGACGCGCTGGCCGGCACAACGACGAGTGCCGCTCCTGTGTGGAGGGCACTCGCGGCGGTCGCACGCGAGTTCCCCCTGAACCCCGCGGACTTTCATGGGATGCTCGATGGGCAGCTCGCCGATCTGCAGCCGCGCCAGATTCAGACATGGGATGAACTCATCCACTACTGCACACAGGTTGCGAGCACTGTCGGGTGCGTCTGTGTCCGCGTGTGGGGCTACCACGATCCAGCTGCGATCGGATTGGCTGTTGAGCGTGGTATCGCCTTCCAACTGACCAATATCGTGCGCGATGTGTCTGAAGACATCGGTCGCGGCCGGATCTATCTGCCAGCGTGCGAGTTCGAGCGCGTTGGGGTGAGTCCGAAGCAGTTGGCGGCATGGGAGAAGCCAGCTCAGTGCACGGCCTTGCTTGAATCGGCCATCAACAGAGCGCGCGAGGCGTTCGCGCACAGCGCTCCCCTCGATGGAATGATCACCCCTGAGTGTCGCCCAACGCTCTGCGCAATGAGTGAGATATACAGACAGTTGCTCGAGCGGATCGCACGTCAGCCATCGCAGGTTGTGCGCCGCCGTGTGTCACTCTCGACCTTGCGCAAAGTGTTCATTGGACTCCGCGCAAAGTCGATGGGTGGTGCCGCGTGACGCGACCGATCGTCGTCGTCGGCGGAGGCTTGGCTGGGATCGCCGCAAGTCTGCGGCTCATCGATGCGGGGCAACGTGTGGTGCTGATCGAGAGCCGAAAGAAGCTCGGCGGGCGCGCGACGAGCTTCGTCGATCCGCGCACCTCCGAAACGCTCGACAACTGCCAGCACGTGCTGATGGGAAGTTGCACCAATCTGATCGACCTGTACGAACGACTTGGAGTGCTCTCGTCCATCACGTGGCACCGTCGAATCTGGTGGGCAAATCCGCCGCGCACCCACGAGATCATGGAGCCCAGAAGGCTGCCAGCGCCGCTTCATTTCGGATTGAGTTTCATGGCGATGCAGCTGCTCGACGCAAGCGACAAGCGCGCGCTCGCCCGTGCGATGTGGCGGCTGATTCGGCTCGGCACAGAGGGGCGAGAAGCGTGGAGGGGGCGCGCGTTCAGTGAGTTTCTTGACGAGACTCGACAGCCCCAGCGAGTTCGAGAACTGTTCTTCGAGCCAGTGATCACAAGTGCCTGCAACATGCCCTGCGGGCGCTGCGATGCCTTTCACGCGATGTTCGTCTTTCAAGCTGGTTTCCTGCAAGATGCATGGAGCCCTGTGATGGGGCTCGCGACCGTTCCACTTGCATCGCTCTACGATGCCGCACACCCGCTGCTGTGCGATGCAGGAGGTGCTCTTCGCACCGGTGTCAGCGCCCTCGCCCTCGCATTCGACGGAGATCGCATCACTGGCGTTGTCACCGACGAGGGAGTCGTTGATGCATCGGCGGTGATCGCAGCCGTTCCGCCCGATCGCCTTGCGAAGCTCTGTTCGCAAACGCTTCGAGACGCCGACTGTCGACTGGCGCGTCTTGACGAGATTCCATTCAGCCCGATCCTTGGAGTGCATCTTTTTTTCTCGCAGCCGATCCTGACGACCCCGCACCTAGTTCTTCCTGGGCGTGCGACGCACTGGCTCTTCGACAAGGGACGAGATTCGCACGGACGCGTTCACCTGCATGCCGTCGTGAGCGCGGCCGACGAGTGGATCGACCTCGACGAGGCTGCGATTACCGAACGCATCATGCACGACATTCACTGGGCACTTCCGAGCACCCGTGGAATCGACCCCGTGGCGGTTCGCGCCGTCAAGGAAAAACGCGCAACATTTGCATGCGTTCCTGGCATCGATGCGCTGCGTCCGAAGGCAACCCCAGACGGAGTTCGAGGTGGAATCAAGAACCTGTGCCTCGCAGGAGACTGGTGCGCGACCAACTGGCCCGCGACGATGGAGGGGGCGGTGCGAAGTGGATATCTCGCGGCGCAGGGACTGATCGGCGGACGTGGAGTTGTAGCCGGCGTTCCGCCTGCTCCACTTGCGCGCCTCTTGGGGCTGTGAAATGTTGCGAAGGAGCGACAGCGAGAGCCCGTGCCCAAGCAACGCCAGTGACTCTGATGCGCTCGCTGATTGGGCAATCGGTCGCGCGAAGCAACTCGGGTTTGCAGCAGCGGGGGTGTGCGCGGCGACGCCGAGCGCGCGCGCGGAAGCGCTGCATGACTGGCTTGCAGCAGGGCATCACGGGTCGATGAAGTGGATGAGCGAACATGTCGATCTTCGACTCGACCCAACAAAGCTCGTCGTTGGCGCACAGAGCATCGTCGTCGTGGCCGATCGATATCACGATGGGCGCCCCGATGCACGCCCCGCACGCGTCGTTGACGCTGCGACAGGAATTGAGGAACCGGCCGGTCGTACGGCGCGATACGCACGGGGACGCGACTATCACAGGCGAATTAAGAAGAGACTGCGGCGGTTGCAACGCGAACTCGAAGCAGCGCTTCCTGGATCGCGCGGCAAAGTCTGCTGTGACATCGAACCGGTTCTCGAGCGCGAAGTGGCAGAGCGCGCGGGAATCGGCCGAATCGGGAAGCACACGCTCTTGATTGCAGGTGATCGTGGCTCATGGGTGTTGCTCGCGTGTTACATCACCACGGCGCGCTTGACTCCCACCCGTCCAGCACTCGGGCTCGACCCCGATCCCTGCGGAAGTTGCACTCGGTGCATCGATGCATGTCCGACTGGGGCGATCACCCCATGGTCAGTCAACGGAGCAAAGTGCATCAGTGGCATCACCATCGAAGAGCGCGGGATGGCTGACCCAGCATTTGCCTCGAAAGCAGGCGATTGGCTTCTCGGATGTGACATCTGCCAAGAGGTGTGCCCGCACAACCAACCAACGTTGCGCTCGAAGCGACTGGGGTTTCACCGCGAATATGACGGCCGAAATGCCGCATTTTCGCTGATGAAGATCCTGCACTGGGACGAGCCGACGAGACGGGCATCGTTTGGGCCGAGC
>SYHM01000133.1 GCA_005799205.1 Planctomycetia bacterium
CGATGGTGAAGTCGACGTGGCCAGGCGTATCGATCAGATTGATCTTGTACTCGGTGCCGTTGTGTTCCCACGGGCAGGTCGTCGCAGCAGATTGGATCGTGATGCCGCGCTCTTGCTCTTCAACGAGCGAATCCATGGTGGCTGTGCCTTCATGCACTTCACCCATCCGGTGAATCTTGCCGGTGTAAAAAAGAATGCGTTCCGTCACGGTGGTCTTGCCAGCGTCAATGTGTGCGCAGATTCCGATGTTTCGAACGCGGTTGAGGTCAGTCGCCATGTGCAGTTGCTCCAGTAGTAAAGAGTCCCGAAGTCTAGCAAGGGATCGCAACGGGTCAATATGCAGGATCGCCTGATTTGACGCGTGAGGATGGCGGAGCGGCCCGTTCAGATTGCGCGAACAAGCCGCGCTTCGGGAAGTCCATGTGCCGCAAGCGTCGGACGAATCTCGGTGAGAAACCGGCGACCGTCCGTGACATAGCCGGCAGTCGGCTGCAGCGGCTGCACATGCTTGGCGAACCAACGATTGAGGCGAGCCATCCAAAGTTCGCGCACGAATTTTGCCGTCATCGATGCGAGCGCAATTGGAAGGTGGCGGTCCTCTCCGCAGACAGAAAACGAAATGACGAGAGGAGCGCCCACTCGATCAATTCGGTACACGCTCTCGCGTTCGTCTTCGTGAAGCACGGCGAATCGCTCGGACGGAAAGGCGCGCATGAGGTCGTCGAGGTAGCGCATGCGGCCACTCTGGCGATCGGCCGCCACGCGGATGGGTGTGTCGGGCCATCGTGCGTTGAGCACGTGAAGATGTGACACGAGTGCGGACCACGGAATGCTCGTCTTCACCATGCCGCGGGCGGCGGCGTCATTGATGGACTCAGCGTCGAAGGTCTTGCACGAGAGCGAATGGCTCGCAACGCCGTTGGCAATCGCAACCGATCGAAGCATTGACCCCGCAATGTGGATTCGCGCGAGTTCGCAAGCCCATGGAAGATCGATCGACCCTCCATACCAGACCGCGTGAGCGGTTGGATCGTCCACGCCGAGATACGTAAACAAGTGCGTGTCGCATTCACACTGCTGCGGTGCGTTTGGGTCGAGTCGGAGCGACGCAAGCACGCCTCGTTCGATCGCGTGCATGGGGTGCTCGCTGCGTGCTCCTGTGCCTTTGAGTTTCTTGCTGTCGCCGATCGCAACACGACCGCGCCGATCGCGTGGGGAACGACACACTGCGCGCTGCAAGCGGTTCCAGAGGTTGACGGGTTCGAGCGGGTCCGACACTCCCTCGATGCACCACTGAGAACACGCGATGCAGAGGGGACCCATCAACGGTCCGTAGCCAGCCTCGTCGATCCCTGCGTAGATGAGCATCAAGTGGCATTGTGACCGTGGTATCCTGAATTTTCAATGACATCGACCGCCACGCGACAGGGCACGAGTGCCACTCCCTCGATCGAAGACCTGCTTGGAAGCGAGTACGAGTCGCTGCTCTCGCACCAAGCGAAGGTCGGCAAGCATCTGCTGCATCTGCCAGGTCCAGACTTCATTGATCGAACCTGGATCGGCAGTGATCGAAATCCACAGGTGATTCGAAACTTGCACGCGCTCTTCAATCATGGGCGACTCGCAGGCACGGGGTATTGCAGCATTCTTCCGGTCGATCAGGGAATCGAACACTCGGCTGGCGCGAGTTTTGCGAAGAATCCGATCTATTTCGACGGCGAAAACATCATCAAACTTGCCATCGAAGGGGGCTGCAATGCCGTGGCAACGACATTTGGCGTTTTTGGATCGGTGGCACGAAAGTACGCGCACAAGATTCCGTTTCTGGTCAAGATCAATCACAATGAACTTCTGACCTATCCCAATCAGGCGAAGCAGATCATGTTCGGCTCGGTGGAGGAGGCGTGGAACCTTGGCGCATCCTCAGTGGGTGCGACGATTTATTTCGGTTCCGACGATTCAGATCGGCAGATTGTCGAAGTCTCAGAGGCATTTCAGCACGCACACGAGCTGGGGATGGCAACGGTGCTTTGGTGCTACTTGCGCAACAGCGCCTTCAAGAAGGATGGCAAGGACTTTCACACGAGCGCCGATCTCACCGGGCAGGCGAACCATTTGGGGGTCACCATTCAGGCTGACATCATCAAGCAGAAGCAGGCAGAGTTGAACGGCGGATATCAGGCGCTCAACATGGGATCGTCGAGCTATGGCAAGTTCGACTCACGCATTTACTCAGAGCTATGCTCAGATCATCCGATCGACCTCACGCGCTATCAGGTGCTCAATTGCTTCTGCGGCCGATCGGGGTTGATCAACTCTGGCGGAGCGAGCGGCACCAACGACCTTGCCGACGCGGTTCGTACTGCGGTGATCAACAAGCGCGCGGGTGGCACGGGATTGATCTCAGGGCGAAAGGCGTTTCAACGGCCGATGGTCGAAGGAGTGCGATTGCTCAATGCGATCCAAGATGTGTATCTCGATCAGCGGGTCACGATCGCCTGAGTGATTGGTCACTTGTCGTCGCTGACGAGCAGCACCACGGTTGGGTCATTCATCGCGGCTGCGTGCGCATCGAGGGGAACGAGCTGCGCAGCAGCTGCTGTTGTGGATCGCACCTCGA
>SYHM01000020.1 GCA_005799205.1 Planctomycetia bacterium
GAACCGCTGCTGCGCGCCGCGTGCTCGCCGCGCACGCGCGCGATCCTGTTCAACTCGCCGCACAATCCGACCGGTCGCATGTTCGACCGCGAGGAGTGCGCTCTCGTCGCAAGGCTTGTAGTTGAGTTTGGCTGCCTGCTCATTTCGGATGAGGTCTACGACGAGATCACCTTTGCGCGACCTCATACGTCGATCGCCCAACTGCCAGGGCTCCGCGCACGCACGGTCGTGCTCGGCAGTCTCGGAAAGACGTTCTCATGCACAGGGTGGAAAATCGGATGGGCGATCGCGCCGCGCGAGATCACACAGGCGATCCGCTGCGCGCATCAGTTTCTGACCTTCTGCGCGCCAACTCCGATGCAGCAGGCGGCGGCGGATGCGCTCGAGGCGGTCTGTGCCGATGGCTCGTACCTCGAAGAACTGCGCGTCGCCTACACAGCGCGCCGTGGTCGAATGATCGGCATCCTTGAGGGGGTTGGGTTTCAATGCGTTCACCCCGAGGGGTCCTATTTTGTGCTCGCCGACGCGCAAGCAGCTGGTTTTTCGGACGACGTCTCCGCAGCAAAGGTGCTGGTGAAGGCAGGGGTCGCAGCGATCCCCGCGAGTGCGTTCTTTGATCCGACTAGCGCGGATCGGCGGTGGTTGCGCTTCGCCTTTTGCAAGCGGGAGTCGACCCTCGCCCTCGCCGAGAGCCGGCTGAAAAGCACTCCTTTGGGTGAGTTTGCCAAGTTGGCGGTTTGATGTATGCTTCTCCCCCCGTGTACGCAATAATCGAAGACAGTGGAACTCAGATCATGGTGCGCAAAGACGACGTCATCGATGTCGACCTGCGCAAAATTCCAGAGGGAACGACAACGCTTACCTTTGGCAAAGTTCTTGCCATTGGCCAAGAGGATGGATCCGTTGCCTCGCTTGGCGCTCCGTACCTTGCCAACGCCTCAGTGACCGCTGAGGTGCTTGGGGTGAAGCGCGGGGCGAAGACGACGTTGAACAAGTACAGCCGGCGCAAGGGCTACCGAAAGCAACAGGGCCATCGGCAGTCATTCGTGCAAGTCAAGATCTCAGCGATCGCGGTCTGACTGGGTCGTAGCCTCATCTCGGTGCAATCAACCTCGGGCGAGGATGTCTACCATCTTCGACGGCGATTCTGACTCGAGCGTGTACGCACTCAAGCACGCCGCTTCGACAAACGCACGGCAGATCAATCCCTGATCGGGAACGAGAGATCTGCTTGTTGCGCTCCCTTGTCGAAGCGTTGCCGCCGCGATCGATGGATGCCCGCCCTCGTCCCACTCGCTGAGGTGTGGAGATCCGCGATCGACAACCGCGTTGCTGGGGTCTCGCCATTCGAGTGATGTGTCATCAACGCGCACTGCACCAAATGCGCCGCACGCGAGCGCGCTGCGATGCCAGTTCGGGTGCTGATTCGATGCCATGATGAGCCCTGCTCGGCCGTCGGAATAATGGCATGTGATCGCGAACGACCCGACCCAGGTGCGAAAAGACCGACTCGCTGCATCAGGTTGATCATCGCGGGTGCGATGACGTCGATCGCCTCCGATCGCTGCACTCACTCGATCAGGTGTTCCCATCCAGCGCAGCAGAAAGTGTGCGGCGTCATGGATGCGCGAGAGGATCGACCCATGTTCGACGGCACCAAGTGACGTGACTTGTGCAATCGCTGGAGCTCCCGACTGCTCAAAGATCTCAGTGGCATGATTGAACCTGCCATCGACCGGCGACCCAGGAAGCAGAATCTCATAGGCGCCGCTGCCTTGCAGTGGGTTATGACCAAACCACGGTTCGGTTGTGAAGAGCAGGGGATGGTTGCGCGAAATCAGTGCGCGCGAAGCCGGAGAACCAAAACCAACAAAGAGCAGGGGAATGCCCTTCGAAAAAGCCGACAAGCTACGAAAGTCGGTGAGCCCTCGGTCACACTGGCCCAGCGAATGGCGCACTTCCAACTGTTGACTGCCGATCGAACAGAGTTCGAGCTTGCTCTCTTGGACGGCCCGCGAAAGCCATGGCGCCAGTGGCTGCTCGGACCAAATCGCCAGCCCTGCTCCGATTGAGTCATCCACCACGCCCGAGTCTTTGAACACTCCGTTGGCCACTGTCGAAGTCTACGGTTACCCTTCCACAGTGGTCAGGCGATCGCCCCCAACATATGTTGGGCGAGGAAAGTCCGAACACGGTAGGACACGGTGGTGGCTAACGGCCACCAGTCTTGACGCAAACTCGGGACAGTGCCACAGAAAAGAAACCGCCGATGCAGCGATGCATCGGTAAGGGTGAAAAGGTGCGGTAAGAGCGCACCGCTCCTTCGGTAACGAATGAGGCATGGCAAACCCCACCGCGTGCAAGCGCAAGCAGTCCTCTGGCGGTCATGCCGCTACCTGCTGTCCGCAGGATGAGGACGGGTCGCGTGCTTCGAGGCCATCGGCAACGGTGGTCCAGAGAGAAATGATCGTCACCCGCAAGGGAACAGAATTCGGCTTATGACCACGCGCGTCGGGCGGATCCGAAAGGGTCCGCCCCTTTTCATTCAGCGCACAATGTGCCGTGATTCTCGTTTCAGCAACAAAACTATTGCATTGCGAGTTGGCTTCGCTACGATCGAGCGAGACATGAATCCGATCGCAAAGACAAACAGCCTTCAGTCCTACACCATGCTGATCTATCGAAAGGCGCTCCATCCAGAGTTCTTCGCGATTGAGGGACGTGCGCGAATCGAGAATGCAGGGCTCGACGCCGAGGCGTGGATCTTTCAGGGAGGCCACTCGGTCCGCTTTCAGCAGGACAAGGTTTGTCTCTGCGAGGTTGTCACTGACCATCCTCACACACTTCCTGAGCGGGGACTTTCGACGAATGTGCCGTGCGCGGGAGAGCACGAGCATGAAGAATCTGTCAGCGATTCTCTGACATTCATGACGACCGTGCAGACTGAAACGCTCGCGGAGCACCTCTATCTTGGCACATACAAAGAAATGCTCGCTCACGGGCGAGATAATGAGTCTCTGATGACCTCGTGGACTGATCCCGTAACCAACAAGCCAAACCTCTCGGTCGTCGACTTGCAACGCTTTCGCACTGAGATTCACGTACAGAGTTGGCACCTTCGAAGCGACTGTGGGTTGGTCCTACGCACCCAGTCGATGTTTCAACTTGAGGTGCCTGCGACGAAGTCCGACACGCGAAAGTCAAAGTAGACCCTTGCCAAAGCGCGCCCGACAATGTGTCGAGAGCGACCTCACATTTGGCGTGGTCGAACTTCCAGTTGGACGAGCATCCGCCACTTCGACTTCGGTCGCCTCACGAGTGGATCAGGTGAGTGCAAGCCGGCACTCGAGTACACGCGTTCGATCA
The DNA here is from genome assembly GCA_005799205.1 of Planctomycetia bacterium. Taxonomy (GTDB): domain Bacteria; phylum Planctomycetota; class Phycisphaerae; order Phycisphaerales; family SM1A02; genus F1-60-MAGs104. The sequence goes on from SYHM01000020.1 coordinate 3,367, forward strand.
AGCGCTGATGAATCAAGCAGCCAGGGATCAAGCAGCGACCGCCTCGCAGAACTCCGCGAACGGCACGACCGTGAGTGCCCACACTGCACCCGCTCGAGAACGCATACGAACACCGTGTTTGGAGAAGGGAGTGCAAGTGCCGAGATTTTCTTCGTCGGCGAAGCCCCAGGTGAAACCGAAGATGCGACGGGTCGACCCTTCGTCGGACGAGCGGGGCAGAAGCTTGACGAGATGATCCACGCGATGGGAGTGCGCCGCGACGAGTGCTACATCGCCAATGTCCTCAAGAGCCGACCGCTTGACAATCGCACGCCGCTGCCAGCAGAAGTCGAACTGTGCGGGCCATATCTGGTTGAACAGATTCTGATCATCCGTCCCAAGGTGCTGGTGTCTCTTGGAGGACCTGCTTCGAAGCTGCTCCTCAAGGTCGATACTGGGATCACCAAACTGCGCGGCATTTGGACTGAGTGGGTTCCACCGAGTGAGAGTGGCGCTGCGCCGATTCCTGTGATGCCGACGTTTCACCCGGCCTACCTCTTGCGCAACTACACACCTCAGACGCGACGCGAAGTGTGGTCCGACCTGAAGGCTGTGATGCAGCGGATCTCAGAGCTGAAGTCAGCCACGAAGAAATAACTCATCGACTGCGCATCCTGCGTGCTGGGAGTGCGTATCGACTTTCGGAGGAAGGGAAAACACAATCGATGGCTCGTGAGGCAATCGGCCGCCGGCTTTTCTCGCAGGCCTGACCGACGAGCCCCATCAGGTACCCCCACGAGGAGCCTGACGCGCTTGGTGCAAACCATGTCCGTGTCAGGCTCTTTTTCATCCCTTCGATGAGCGTGGATTGGCCTTGCTCCCATCGGGCTTTGCTCGTGAATCAAGAATGATCGTGACGGGGCCGTCGTTTTCAAGCGTCACCCGCATGTCGGCTCCGAAAGATCCTTGTGCGACTTGAATCCCACGCGCTACGAGGGCTCTTGCAACCTCCTCGCACCGTGTGACGGCGATCGATGGCTCCTCAGCTGCGCTAAAACCCGGACGATGCCCACGCGAGAGATCAGCGAGCAATGTGAATTGACTGACGAGCAAGATCGACCCATTCACCTGTCGTATGTCCAGATTCATCTTGCCGGCGTCGTCCGCAAAGACGCGAAGGCGTGCGAGCCGATTGACCATCCAGTCGACGTCGTGCGGCGAATCGCCGCGCGAGATTCCCAGCAGCACAACAAATCCGCTATCGATCGCCCCAAGCAAAACTCCATCACATCCCGAGGCGTGGACCGTCGCGCGTGAGACCCGTTGCACGACCGCAATCATCGTCTCACTCAAACATCACGAGGGCATGCGCACAAATGCGAGCGCTGCGCTTGTGACCAACGCGTTCGCATTCGCGGGACCATCAACCGGACCCTGCGAGTACTCAAGCAATTCTGGAAGGCCCGCCGTCACCAACTTTGCCGCTGTCATGTTTCCGACACTGCACCAACGCTGGTGATTCTGGTCGTTCATCAGTTTCTTGACGAAGAGTTCGTCATCGCCTTCGAGAAACACAGCGAGCAACGAGCGATCGTATGCCTCGACTTGTTTCCTGATTTCGCCACCGATGGGAGTCTCGTCTCCGAACTGTGGCCCGACATGGCTCAGGTCGGCGCTCGCGATCACGAGGGTGCGCCCTGGAGCCTCTGCGAGCGCCTTACGGAGCTCCGGAACGAATTCATCGAACGACACGCGTGCACCATCGTCGGCGAGCATCGGAATCAGCGGACTGGGAACAAGCGCTGCGATCACCGGAACCTGGCCAAACACTTCATGAATCCAGGGCAGTTGGATCTGGATCGAGTGCTCGCCGAGCAGGTCGATCTCGTCTTTGAAGAGTCGTTCGCCCAGAGACGCCGCGAGTGATTCGATGACCTTCGAGTCCGGCTGAAACGTTCCGAAGGGCGTCATGAACCCATTTCGGCTCATTACGATTCCGTCGCCAGCTCCGAAATGGTTCGTTCCGAGGATGACGATCCGACTGACCGAGACCCCTGGCCGAAACGACTTGTACGCAGCCGCATAGGTCGAGCCGCCACGCGCATAGTCGAGGTGGGGTGCCACGATTCCAAGCAGTTCTCCCTCGATCTCTGGATCTTCTGCTTCTGAGAGGTATCTGGCGATGACCGCCTTGGCAGCGACGGGATCCTCTCCTGCAGCCGTCGACGCTCCCATCGGGAACGCGCTTGCGGCACGAACCCGGTCCATCGCCTCGCGCTCGAGACGTTCAGCATTCGGACCCCAAAGCAGTCCAGCTTCATCAAGAACCCCCACGAGTTGCACGAGAAACTCCTTGGGAGCTCCAGTACCCTGTGAGATCTCGTCAAGCGACTTTTCTCCCTGAAGCAACGCCAAGAGCGGCAGCCATTGAGGTGGCACCACTGGGGTGTTTCCATCGCCTCGCAAGTTTGCAGGGTCCCGGAGGGCCACAAAGACCTTTTTTTCTTCATTCTGCACCCCCACAGGCGTGAAGGGGCGGATGTGCGGTCGGTCACGGTGCGCTGGGATCGGTTCCATCGGGGAAGGAAGTGTAAGGGGGAGAATGCGACTTATCTGCCACCGTTCTGAGAATCGGGGGATAGGAGTCCAAATTGTTGCCGAGCGCCATCAAGCCACGAGGCGAATAGCCGATAGTTCTCACCTGCGCGCACCGTGCGCGTTCGCTTCTATACTCGCCAATCTTTCGGCCCATTGGATCACAGTCACTTTGACCATCTAGGAACCATGATCATGACACGACTTGTCGCGCCTCGCCTCTTCACTGTGCTAGCACTTGTTGGATCCGTGTCGGGGGTTGCTCTCGCTCAGAGCACGCCTGCACCCACCGCGACGCAGAACGCGCCGCCAAGTATTGCCCCAGAGGCGGTCGCGCCTCCAACGAAACAGAAGACGACCTCGTCGTCCTCGGATGGAGTGCTCTCGCGACAGAACGCCCCAACCGTGCGAGACCTCACTGCGTCGAAGGCCTCGAATCAAGCGATCACTGTGGGTGGCGCACCTGGCTCGAAAGAGCCGGTCAGTCAGACTCCAATCGTCGCTGGACCACCCCCAATTGCATTCGACCCTCCAATCCTGAATCTCGGTGAAATGCAGGCAGATGTGCCTAAGACTGGCAAGTTGATGATTAAGAACATCTCGGACAAGCCAGTCACGATCGCTCGAGCAATTCCCGGATGTGGCTGCACGACTGCCAACGCGCCCAAAGATCCGATTCCAGTGGGAGGTTCAACCGAGATGGAGATCACGCTCAAGCCTGGTCCTAAGCAGGGCGTTCACCTCTCAAAGCGTGTCACTTTTCAAGTCGACGGCGCTGCACCCATCATCCTGACCGTTGAAGGTGATGTGGCCGCCTATGTCACCGTCACCCCCGATGTGATTGAAGGGGCGGCGAAGCTGCCAGACGGAACGGCCCCCTCAACGGATGGCAAACTTGTGGTCGCTGCGGCAGACGGACAGGCATTCAAGATCACTGGCGTTAATCCAATGGTCGTAGCTGACTTCAGTCCGGATGCGGCCAAGGAGCACATCATCAACATGGACTGGGCGAAATGGGAGGAGCAGGGGCGCGCCATCAAGGTCACCATTGCGACTGACCATCCCAAGGCCGCTGCGGTCAGCGTCATGATCAAGCGCCCAATGCTTGCCAGCGACCGTCCGACACCACCGACGCCGACCCAGAAGGCTGCGCCGACGCCATCGAGCGAGCTTGTTGTTGCCGCACAGCGCGGGGACATCGAGAAGGTCAAGGCACTCTTGGCGGTCGCAGGAACGAACGTCAACCAAGTTGATCCCGATACGGGCCGCACGGCGTTGCACTGGGCCGCACGGGAAAATCGTGGTGAGATTGTGACTCTGCTCATCGAATCGAAGGCTGATATCAACGCACAGGATCGCACGGGGAAGGGTCCACTGACCCTTGCAGCCGAGACCGGAAGTGCCGATGCGACCAAGCGCCTTGCGGACGCGGGAGCGAGTCTGACGAATCGCGACTCAATTGGGGGGACTCCTCTCAGTTGGGCGTGCGGACTTGGAAGCGCCGAAACCGTTGAGATCCTCCTCAACAAGGGTGCGGATCCGACGATCATCGATGTCAACGGCCTGAGTCCTCTCATTTGGGCGGCTGGGATCGGCAAGCCCGAAAGCGTCGCGATTCTCTTGACGAAGTTTCCAAATCTCGACTTGAATCTCAAGGATGGAGTCACCGGTGACTCTGCCCTCATGCGTGCCGTTCGCAGCGGAAAGATTGAGAGCGTTCGACTGCTCATCAATGCAAAAGCTGATGTGAACAGCGTGAATAAGCAGGGCTATTCTCCGATGCAACTCGCGGCGCTCTCAGGAACCCCTGAGAAAGTCAAGTTGCTGATTGAGGCGAAGGCCGATCTAAATCTCAAGGACGCAACTGGCCGCACCGCACTCGATCTCGCTCAGCGCCGGACTGATGCGGCGGGCAAAGAAATCGCTGACCTGCTCATTGCGCAAGGTGCCACGAGCGCAATCCCGCTTCCTGCTCCAGTTCCAGCGGCTCCCGTTGCCAAGTAAGCGAAGTGTTCGCATTCAGTTACAAACCCTCCGCACTGGCGGAGGGTTTTTTGTGCACTGTGGGGCAACGTGATGGACAGGCGAATCGATTAAGGTAGTGCGATGACTCACGCGACACTCCACTCGTCGACCGCATCAACCGCAACACGCGAGGCTTACGAGCTCTTGCTCACTCACACACGCGAAGGGGGGCTCGTCGGTGGCGTTGGGAGCATTCTTGGATGGGATCAGGAGACGATGATGCCACCCGGTGGAGTCGACTACCGAGGAAAGCAGTTTGCTTTGCTCGCTCGAATTGGACATCAGATGGCGACGAATCCGCGGGTCGATGGATGGCTCGCGGTCTGCGAAGGCGATCGAGCATTCATGGAGGCTGGATCTGCAGAGTCAGCGCAGATCCGTGAACTTCGGAGAGATTTTACTCATGCGACGCGGCTCCCAGAGACGCTCGTGACCGAGCTCGCTGAAGTTTCGAGCAAGGCGCAGCACGAATGGGCCCTCGCGCGAAAGGCAAGCGACTTCGCACGGTTCCGTCCATGGCTCGAAAAGTTGGTGACTTTGAACCGTTCGAAGGCCGCGTGTCTTGGAATCCCCGCCGGCGGCGAACCATGGGATGCACTTGCTGATCTGTATGAACCTGAGTGCACAGCTGCAAGCGTGACACAGGTCTTCGTGCCGCTCCGCGAGCAATTGCGCACGCTGCTGAGAGACCTTGCTGCGGGTAGTAAGAAGCCATCGAATCGATTCAACGAGACTGCGATGCCGATTGACGCTCAGATGGCCTTCGCGCGCAAGGTGGTGCAGGCAATCGGATTCGACTTTCAACGTGGCCGGCTGGATACAAGTACGCATCCCTTCTGCGGTGGAAGCCACTGCAACGACGTTCGGATGACGACGCGATTTACCGAGACATGCGTCAATGATGCCCTTGGCTCGACCATGCATGAAGCGGGCCACGGCATGTACGAACAGGGGCTCCCCGCGAGCGCGATTGGGACTCCGCTCGGCACCGCGGTGTCACTGGGTATCCACGAAAGTCAGAGCCGGCTCTGGGAGAATCAGGTTGGTCGGTCGATGGCATTTTGGACATGGTGCGAGCCGCACCTCAAGAACACGTTCGGGGCTGCAGCACACTCATTCACTCTCGAGGATCTGTATGGGGCGGCGAACATCGTCGAGCCTGGGTTCATCCGGGTCGATGCTGATGAAGCGACCTACAACATGCACGTCATGGTTCGATTTGAACTTGAGCGATTGCTCATGGACGGATCGCTCGACCCATGTGATCTTCCGCGCGAGTGGAACCGCCGCTATCAGGAGTATCTCGGGGTGACCGTGCCTGATGATCGTCGAGGCTGTTTGCAAGATGTCCACTGGAGCATGGGAGCGTTCGGCTATTTCCCGACTTACACACTGGGAACCCTCTACAGCGCGCAGTTCTTCGACGCGGCGAAGCGTGCGATCCCAGGGCTTGAAGAGGGTTTCGCGAAAGGAGAATTCAAGCCCCTCCTCGATTGGTTGAATCGCGAGATTCACACACATGGACGCCGATACAGGCCCGCCGAGCTCTGTGAGCGCGTGACGGGCTCTCGACTCTCTTCTGAGTGCTACTTGCGTTATCTCAGTGGCAAGCTGCGCCCGCTCTACGGCGCCTGATCGAGTGGGGGAGGAGGTGGCGCTTCAGCGCGCGCCTGCATCGCTCGCGGAACGCGCCCTGTCAACGCGATCGCACCGACCACGAGGGTCCAGAACGGCACCATGCCGAGCCCTGGAATCGCTTCGGCCACGAACACCACGAGGAGCCATGAGGGACGACCGAGGGTCCACCAGAGGAGCAAGGCGGTTGCCATGTCAACGGCGATCACGACCGGCGTCGCGATCACCGCTGCCGAAGTGAAGAAACTGAACCCATCTGAACTTACGGCAATCGCGAACGCGAGCAGCAGGCGCAGGCAGGAAAGGGTTTTCAAGGAATCTGTTGGCGTTGGCTCGGGCATTCGAGTAGCGTTGCCTTGCTCAGGCAAAATAGCATGGAATACGACCAAAGCATCCTCCGAAATGTCGCGATCATCGCTCACGTCGACCATGGAAAGACCACATTGGTTGACGCGATGCTGCGCGCCTCAAGCGCTGCGACTGAGGTCGAAAAGGACGCCGAATGCGTGCTCGACTCGAATCCGCTTGAGCGCGAACGGGGGATCACTATTTTGGCGAAAAACTGCGCGGTGAATTACACCCTGCAGCACGGACCAACCAAGGGGCGTCCTCTTCGCGTCAACATCATCGATACGCCCGGCCACGCCGAGTTTGGTGGAGAGGTCGAGCGGGTGCTCCGGATGGCTGATGGATGCCTCTTGCTTGTCGACGCGATGGAAGGCCCGATGCCACAAACTCGCTTCGTCCTCTCGAAGGCGCTCGAGGTGGGACTTAAGCCAATTGTGGTCGTCAACAAGTGCGATCGGCCTGATGCGCGCCCCGATGAAGTAGTCAATGAAGTCTTCGATCTGCTGATCGATCTTGGAGCAGACGAGCTTGCGCTCGACTTTCCGGTCATCTGGGCGTCTGGGCGCGATGGATGGGCGAGTAGCGACCGTGACGATCGCTCTCGCGGGGTTGACGATCTCTTCGCAGCGATCGAGTCTCGGGTACCGCCACCACGGTGCGATCTGACTGCTCCGCTGCAGTATCTCGTGGTGAATCTGGGTTCGAACGACTATGTCGGGCGCCTGGGGATCGGCCGAGTGTTCCAGGGCGTCCTCAGGGCGAATTCACCAGTCATTGTCTGCAAGGCCGACGGCACCATGCAACGCGCTCGCATCCAAGGGGTCAAGCGCTTTGAGGGGCTCGCACGACAAGCTGTCGATTCCATCAGTGCAGGAGACCTCTGCGCGATCGAAGGGATCACCGACATCGAGGTTGGGGACACGGTCTGTTCGCCAGACAATCCAATTGCGATGACGCGTGTGAAGGTCGATGAACCGACGCTCCACATGATTTTCAGAATCAACGACGGCCCACTGGGAGGTCGCGAAGGCAAGTTTGTCACGAGCCGCCAGATCGCGGATCGACTGGAACGTGAACTACGCGCGAACGTCGCCCTTCGCGTTGCGCCTGGTGAGAGTGCAGAGGAGTTTCACGTCTCTGGCCGTGGACTGCTTCACTTGGGAGTCCTCCTTGAGACGATGCGCCGCGAAGGGTTCGAGTTGACCGTAGGAAAGCCTGAAGTCATCGAGCGTGAGATCGACGGAGTCAAGCATGAACCCTACGAAAAGCTTGCACTTGATGTCGCGCAAACTGTGATGGGTGGAGCGCTCGAGCTCCTCGGGCAGCGCGGTGCCGAAATCACGAAAGTTGACATGCGAGGGACCCGCTGCCATGTCGAGGCGGACATCCCCGCGCGAAGCCTGATCGGCTTGCGCACACGGATTCTCAACGCAACTGGTGGTGAGGCGGTGATGCATCACTCGTTCTGCGATTACCGTCCAATTCGAGTTGCTCCCCGCAAGCGAATCAACGGGGTCATGATCGGCGTCGAGCCTGGAACGGCCACGACCTTTTCACTGCTCAATCTTGCAGAGCGTGGGGTGATGTTTGTGAGCCACGGCGATGTGGTGTACGAAGGCATGGTGGTAGGAGAACACAACCGTGATCGTGACCTCCACGTCAATGTGGTCAAGGCAAAGCCGATGTCGAATGTTCGAGAGTCGAACAAAGAGGCAACGGTGGTCTTAAAGGCTCCGCGCCCGTTGACCCTCGAAAGTGCACTTGAGTACCTCGAGGGAGACGAGTACGTCGAGATCACACCAACAGCGATTCGGATTCGCAAGAAGATTCTCAAGGAGAACGATCGCAAGAAGATCGTTCGCCAACAGAAGGACCGGGAAGCTGCTGCGATTGGCGCAGACGAGTAGGTGCGATCGTCGTAGGATTCAGGGGTGCCTGTCATCGTTCAGAAGTTTGGAGGAACGAGCGTCGCGGACGCTGCTCGGATTCGCAGGGCTGCGCAGCGCATCGCCGACGCGCGTAGGGCGGGTTTTGATGTCGTCGTGGTGGCGAGCGCGATGGGCCCAACAACAGATGAATTGATCTCGCTTGCTGAGGAGGTCTCGCCTGTTCCGGATCGGAGGGAGCTGGACATGATGCTTGCGACAGGGGAGCAGGTCTCAGTGGGTCTGCTCGCTCTGGCACTTCGCGAAGTTGGATGTGCAGCGAGCAGTCTGACTGGTGGACAGGCTGGAATTCGCACCGATGGCGTCCACGGCCGAGCGCGCATCACCCGCATTGAGTGCGGCCGGCTCGAACGAATGATTTCGCGTGGCGAGACTCCGGTCGTTGCGGGCTTTCAGGGGACGAGTGACGATGGCGAGATCACCACGCTTGGCAGGGGAGGCAGCGACACGACAGCGGTGGCGATCGCTGCAGCACTGCGGGTCGCTGATGCGGGCGGTTACTGCGAGATTTATACCGATGTCGATGGCGTCTACACAGCCGATCCGCGCCTCGTGCGTGGCGCCGTCAAACTGCCTCGCATTTCGTATGAAGAGATGCTCGAACTCGCCACGCTCGGCGCTGGGGTCATGCATGCGCGCGCGGTGCTCTTTGGTGAGAAGTACGGTGTTCCGATTCATGTTCGTCATAGTCAACGGCCAGATCATGGAACGATGATCTCGCGGGAGAATCCAGGTATGGAAGAACTTGCCGTCGTGGGGTGTGCACTCAAAGAAGACCTTGGACGAGTCAGCATTCGTCAGATCAAGAATGCGCTCGGGTTGCAGGGCAGGTTGTTCACGGCGCTGGCCAGTTCAAACATCGTCGTGGATGACATCATGCAGACAGAGCACGGCTCGTCGACGATGATCGCCTTTACCGTCGATCATGCCGACCTGAGTGACGCCAAGCAGATCGTTGCAAAGACACTGCTTGATTTGAATGAGGGCGAGATGTCGATCGATGTTGGCCTCGCGAAGGTGTCGGTCGTTGGCGTCGGAATGAAGATCCACGCAGGAGTTGCGAGTCGCATGTTTCGTGCGCTTGGCGAGGTCGGGGTCGCCATTCACAACATTACGACGAGCGAGATCAAGATCAGTTGCATCATTGATGCCGCGAGCGGGCAGCGCGCTCTTGAGACCGTCCACTCTGCCTTTGGGCTCGGCCTTGGCATCAACGCGACGGTGGCCATGCAGACCGACTCGCCGCGCCTATGAGTTCTCAGGAAAGCAACCATCTCTGGGAGGCGGGTGATGTATCCGCATCCAACACGCCACAGCCGCCCGCGATCGCAGGGCTACGCGTCATTCGCATGCTCGGGGCAGGGGGGTTTGGCGCAGTCTGGCTCTGCGAGCAGAGTGAGCCATTGCAGCGCCAGGTTGCGGTGAAGGTGTTGCGGACGGTCGCTGCAGGCCCCCGTCTGCGCCAGCGATTCGAGGCCGAGCGCCGGCATCTTGCGCGCATGGATCATCCTGGAATCGCGCAGGTGTTCGATGCGGGAGAGACCTCCGAAGGAAGTCTGTACTTCATTATGGAACTTGTGACTGGCGAGCCGCTCTTGAACTGGTGCGACAGGCACACGCTGTCGATCCAATCACGACTCGATCTTGCTCGCCAAGTCTGTTCAGCTGTCCAGCACGCGCACAGCAAGGGGATCATCCACCTCGATCTCAAGAGCGCCAATATTCTGGTTCGCGAAGTCGACGGCGAACCCTTCGTCAAAGTCATCGACTTTGGGGTGGCACAACTCGCCGATGATCCCGACGCCGTTCGCTCGATGACCGATCAGTCGATCGGTCCAGTTGGCACACTCGAGTACATGGCGCCAGAACAACTCAACGGGACCCGCCACCTGGACACTCGAGCGGACGTGTACTCGCTCGGGATCACGATCTATCAACTGCTCACTGGACTTCTGCCAGTGGATTCGCGCCAGTTGCGCGCCGCAGGGACGATTGAGGGGCAGCGGATGATTCGCGAGGTCGAGTTTGATCCACCGAGCACGCGGCTCGCACGCGCGATGCGGACCGAACTGCCTGAATGTGCGCAGCGAGCACACCTGCGACAACTCGATCCGCAGCAACTGGTCAAGGTGATCAGCGGTCAACTGGATGCGGTTGTCATGCACTGTCTCGAGAAAGACCCAGGGCGCCGCTACGGCACTTGCGATGCTCTGAGTGATGACCTCGGCCGCTGGCTTGCGTTCGAGCCCGTTGCAGCGAAGCCAGCGTCGAATGGAGTGCGCATCGCGAAGTTTGTCCGCCGCAACCGCGTGGGGGTTGCCGCCGCCGCCGCGATCGCGCTTGCGCTGACAGCAGGCACCATCGCGATGGCGTACGGACTGATCGAAGCGCAGCGCCAACTGACAAGGGCAGGGCGGCTGCGTGAATTCAACAACGATCTGCTTGGCGCTGTCGCCCCCGATATCGCGAAAGGGATGGATACCCGCCTCATTCGACTGATCTTTGACACGTCCATGGGCTCGATCGATAGCCAGTTTGCAGATGACGCCTTGCTCGCGGCGGACGCTCACCACACTGCGGGGGTCGCCTACCGGTCGATCGGCGAGTACCAACTTGCCCTTCAGCACCTTGAGACTGAGAAGGTCGTGCTCGAGAAGGTCCTCGATCCAGACGACTTGGACTTCTTGAGTTCACAGAACGACCTCGGCAACGCGCTCATGTTGGTGAATCGCATTGATGACGCGGCCGTGCTCCTCGAACATGTGTATGCCCGTCGGCGCGCGCTCCTGGGAGAAGACCATTTTCAGACTCTGCAGTCGCTTCACAACCTCGCGTGGTTGCGAGATGCACAGGAGCGGCCAAAGGAGGCGCTCGCGCTGTATCAGGATGTCGTTGCACGCAAACGAATCGCGCTCGGCGACGACGATGACAGCACGCTTCAAAGCCTGAATTTTCTCGGAGAAATCCAACGTCGGCTCGGCGACTTCGCGGCTGCCCGCGCAACCTTTGAGGACGTGATCGCCCGTCGAACCTCGCTCGCGGGCCAAGACTCAACTGATGCGCTCATCGCGCGAAACAACTACCTCGTCGTCCTGCGCGCATTGGGTGAGTCGTTGGCGAGTGAACCGCTGCTGCGCGAACTCATCGCAGACATGACGCGAGTCCTTGGAGATAGCCATGTCTTGACGCTCGTTGCAAACAACAACCTCGCAGCGATCCTTCGCGACTCCAGTCGGCTGCCGGAGGCCGAACAGATCTACCGAGCGAATCTGCCGCGCTTCGAGGCACGGCATGGCGCGCAGAGCACGTATGTGCTCGCAACA
>SYHM01000134.1 GCA_005799205.1 Planctomycetia bacterium
ATAACACTGTGACCGTGCGAGAAAGAGACGACGAGCAAATCAACCGACGTGCGGCCGATCGTTTTTCGCCGCCAGTCGGATACTCCCGCGTCGTGATCGTGCCAGACTCGACTGAACTCAAACCTCGTTCCGATGAAGCAGAACACTCTCTCGAGGGCCATGCCTACGACGTCTCGCTCAACGGGCTTCGCTTCGAACTTGACGAGCCTCTCGACGAGGGCACGAAGGTCGATGTTGAATTGCACCTCCCTGGTCTCCTCCGATCGATTCGTACTAAGGGAAGGGTCGTCCGTGTGTTCGACGAGGATGGAGACGAAGGTCCAAAACGCATGGCTGTGACCTTTCAGTCATTCGACAATCCAGCTGATGCCTCTCGACTCACCGCGCATCTTGGGAGTGGTTTTTTTGGATCTGAGCGGTAACTCGGCATCTGGGAGATACAACTGGTGAGTCTCGATGACGCTGTCCGAACGAGCATTCAGGATGCCGTTGGGTACACATTTTCTGACCCGCAGCTGATCGTCCGAGCACTCACTCATGCATCGCTCGCCACACAGCGCACAGAAAGCAATGAGCGACTCGAATTGCTTGGAGACAGCGTGCTGGGGTTCATTGTCTGTGAACACCTGTTTGAGAGGTACCCCAACGCGGACGAGGGCGTGCTCACCAAGATCAAGTCATTCCTTGTGAGTCGACGCAAGTGCGCGGACTACGCACGCGAGGCGGGGCTCGTGGAGTTTCTTGCGCTCGGGAAGGGCTTTAGTGGAGGAGCGATTCCACCGTCGATTGCTGCTGCCGCGTTCGAAGCGATCATCGCGGCGATCTACCTTGATGGCGGCATGGCTCCCGCGAGGAACTTCGTGATGCGGCATGTTGAGCCCCATGTTCACTCGACTGAGCGAATGGGGCATCAGATGAATTTCAAGAGTGTGTTGCAGCAAGTCACCCAGTCGAGGAGCCTTGGGACTCCAACCTACAGTGTCGTTGACCAACGGGGTCCAGATCACGAAAAGTCCTTCGAAATATGCGTGATTGTTGGATCTCGGCGTTTTCAGAGTAGTTGGGCCGGAAACAAGAAGGACGCCGAACAGGCTGCTGCCCTGCTTGCGCTGCGAGAACTTGGGCACGCCACCGGAGAAGCATCAGAGATTCAAATCCTCTGGGAAGGACTGGCCGAGGATCATCCGCTGAGAGCAGCGGCGACGGACCTCGCGACCGAATCCGGTGACGCCGCCGCGTCGACGACAGCATCTGCGAGTGATGCGTAGGCGCTTGCTCGGCGGGCGCTCAGTTCTCGAACTTCAGCTTCGAGTGGCAAGTCAGTGAGGGGGGGGCGAAGTGCCAGGTCGTTCGTCAGCCGCGCGACGAGCACCGCATTGGGAGCGTCGAGGTGCATGATCCGCCAACCCTGTGTGCGACTCTCTTGAAGCAGCGCGTGGCAGACAGGGTCACACGGTGCTCCAGCACCCACGGCGATGACGCGGGTCTTGTGTTCAGGAGCAGCGCTGGAAAGGGCTCTGCGAAGGGCCGACGCTTCGCCGGCCCTCCACACTGGCTCTCCAACAGCAGAGAAGACTTCGCGTGCGTCGCGGTACCCAAGCACACGAAGCACCAAAGTGTCGAGATCGAAAAAGGTTGCCCCGAGCAGGGCGGCGAGATGGCTACCAACGGTGGTCTTTCCGACCCCGCGCATCCCAATGAGGATGATTCCTCGAGGGGCTGACGCGGAGGTTCGGGTCACCGCGGATTGATGCGGCGACCGAGGCGCCGTTTTCGGTTGATGATCTTGCGACCCGAGCTCGTCTTCATGCGGGCGCGAAAACCCACGGCGCGGACTTTCTTTCTTCGACTGACTTTATGTGGGTAATGCATGGCGGGTCGAAGAGCCTAGCCGAAGTGTGCCAAATTGGGAAGGGGGAAATTCAATCATGCACATGCCGCACCACACGCCCCTCGATCAGAAAGATCACATCATCTGCGATGTGCGCTGCGACATCGGCGATTCGCTCAAATCGCTGCGCAATCCCCAGGATTTCGATCGCATTGGTGGCGGCTTCTTGGTTGCGTGGCATCTCTTCGCGCCCCCAGAGCAGCACTGTCTTATGTATGTCGTCAATGCGCTGGTCTGAACGGCGAACCTGCCTGCACAGCTGGGTGTCCTCATTGATCATCGCTGAGAGCACATCGCTGAGCATCGTGCGTGCTCCAAACGCAATATCCATCAAGGGGGATGGCATATCCGCTGCCTGAGTCGCACCCAATCTGAGCAAGCGTTTCGAGATTCCGCGTGCGAGGTCGCCGATGCGTTCGAGTTCTCCGCTGATGCGGATCACTGCGAGGACGAATCGCAGATCGGTGGCCACTGGGTGTGCGAGCGCCAAGAGTCGCATGCACTGCGCCTCGATGTCGACTTCCATTTGATCGATCTCGTCATCGCCCTGCCGCACGCTCTGAGCGATCTCGAGATTCGAGTCGATCAGCGCTTCCACCACTGCGTTCACGCGCTGCTCAACAAGCGCACCCATCCCGAGCAGGCTGCGCCGGAGTTCGAGAATTTCTGTTTGAAGATTGACTCCCATCGTGGTCCTCCAGTGGCGCCGGTCAGCCGAAGCGGCCCGTCACATAGTCCTCAGTCTGACGGTTTTTCGGATTCGTGAAGAGCAGATCAGTCGCACCTGATTCGATCAGCCTCCCTTCATAAAAGAACGCAGTCGAGTCAGACACTCGCGACGCCTGCTGCATGTTGTGCGTGACGATCACAATCGTGTAACTCGCGCGCAGCTCTCGAATGAGCTGTTCGATCGAGGCTGTTGACCTCGGATCGAGCGCCGAGCATGGCTCGTCCATGAGCAACATTTCTGGGCCGATCGCCACGGCTCGCGCAATGCACAGCCGTTGTTGCTGCCCACCAGAGAGACCGAGTGCGGAACTGTCAAGGCGATCTTTTACCTCGTCCCACAATGCAGACGCGCGCAAACTCTGCTCGACGAGTTCTTCAAGATCGGTCCGCGCGTACACGCGATGAAGCCGTGGCCCAAAGGCGACATTGTCGAAGATCGACTTGGGGAATGGATTGGGCTTTTGAAAGACCATTCCGACTCGACGGCGAAGGTCGACTACATCGAGTGAACGGTCGAGCAGATCGATGCCGTGCAGTGAGAGCGTTCCTGCAGCGCGCGCTCCAGGAATTGTGTCGTTCATTCGATTGATCCACCGAAGGAGCGTGCTCTTGCCGCAACCCGAGGGCCCAATGAATGCACATACCTGCCGCGTTGCGATCTCGAGGTCGAGCGCGTGGAGCACTTGATGGTCGCCATACCAACTGTTGAATCCACGCATCGAGATGGCCGATGGGTGTGCAGCCGCCGGGAGTCGCGCCTCGTCAGGTCTTCGTTGGTCGATCGAGGTTGGTGGAGCGTGATCGATCGGGGGCCTCAGTGTGGTAGGAATCATCATGACTGCAGGGGTCGTTGGAGCTTCTGACGGATGATGATCGCAATGGAATTGAAGACGAGCAGGGCGATGAGTTGCACAATGATCGCAGCCGCCGCGAGTTTGTGAAAGTCCGCTTGGGGACGACCAGCCCAGTTGAAAATCTGAAGCGGAAGCACCGTGAAATCGCTCATGAGATTCGTCGGAGTCTGAAAGACCAAGAGAAAACCGCCGATGACTAAAAGAGGCGCTGCTTCGCCGACCGCACGGCTCATCGCCAGAATAGACCCGGTCATGATGGTCGGCAGCGCGGCGGGAAGCGAGACTCGCCAGACCACCTGCCACGGAGTTGACCCGAGTGCGAGTGCTCCTTGGCGCAGGGACTGCGGCACCGAGCGAAATGCCTCTTGGCTCGCGATGATCATGATGGGCAAGATTACGAGTGCCAAGGTGAGTCCCCCTGCGAGCACGCTTGGTCCACAGGGAAACTGGATGAACAAGAGGCTCTCAGGGTTGCCGAGCGACCAGGGAGCATCGCCAGTATTCAGTCCGAAACATCGCACGAACGCCGCGAGCGCCAGGATTCCGTAGACGATGCTTGGAACCCCTGAGAGGTTTGAAATGTTGAGCTGGATCAGCCGCTTGACGCGCGACCGCTTCGCAAACTCCTCAAGGTAGATCGCTGTGCCAATTCCCATCGGAATGGCCACGAGTCCGCAAATTGCGCAAACCCAGATCGATCCCATGAGAGGTGCCTTAATGCCAGCCTGCGCTGCTTTGCGCGAAGCGAACGAGTCAAGAAAGCGCCAGCTGACCGAGCTCCATCCCTCAACCGCGATGGAGATCATCAGCACGCAGAGCACGAGGATCGCGATCGAGGTCGCGGCAAAGCACCCGTAGAGAAAGATGCGGTTGCTCGCCATGCGGCGCGACGTTGTGATGGTCCGGGGGCCCACTACTCGTACTCCTCACGGTAACGACGGAGCACGATCGCACCGATCCATGTCAACGCAAAGGTGATGAGGAAGAGTGTGAACGCAACGGCGTAACTCGACTTGTATTCGATCCCGGCCGCAGGCGCATCGCCGAGAAAGATCTGCACCATGTAGGCCGTCATCGTCTGAACCTGTGATGATGGGTCAGCCGTCATGTGTGCGAGCCCTCCGGCGGCGAGCGCGACGATCATCGTCTCTCCAATCGCACGGGTGAGCGCCAGCAAGAATGCTGCGACGATTCCTGATAGCGCAGCGGGGACCACAACCTTCGCGCTGACATCAAACTTAGTGGATCCAAGTGCATATGCGCCGTCTCGAAGCGATTGAGGCACTGCGCGCAGCGCGTCTTCGCAGAGCGAACAGACGATCGGGAGAATCATGATTCCAACCGCGATTCCCGCCGACATCGCACTGTATGTTCCAAAACTGCTCGAGAGCGGCTGCAGCAGCATCGGAGTGATAAAGGTGACCGCAAAAAAGCCGTAGACCACGGTGGGCACTCCCGCGAGCACTTCGAGAGCGGCTTTCAACGCCACACGCCGCCGTGGCGGCGCATACTCACTGAGGTAGACCGCAGTCATGAGTCCCATTGGGAGGGCAACAACTCCAGCAATGGTGGTGACGAGCAGTGTGCCAGCCACAAGCGGCAGGACTCCGAAGAGTGGCTGCGCCCCAAGCAGTGGACTCCACTCGGTGCCAGAGAAAAATGACCACACGGAGATTTCGGGATGCCCCTGTGCCGTGAAGAATCGGTACGTCTCGACTGCGAGCACGACGATAATCGCCGCCGTCGTCACCACGCTCAGGCACGTCAGTAGCCAGAGAACGGCGCGGATCGATCCTTCAAATCTCCGACGCACGAGGAGCGAACAGGGAGTGCCGCGCTGGGCGATCTCTGCGGCGGTTCGAGCTGCGGCGGCAATCATGGAAAGAGCTCACAATCGAGAAGGGGAAGACTGCAAGGTATCCGATCGTCCGATGACTTCAGCGACCGCGAAACGCACAAAACTACTGATAGATGGTCGAAAAGGCCCCTTCGACTTTCGCGCCACCCTTGACGAATTGCGTGCCAAGTCGCCGAGCCTTCCAGTTGGCACTGGACTTTGCGAAGATCGCCTCTGGGAGTTCGACATACCCCACTTCGCTGACGAGAGAACGGCTGTGCGCAAGGTAGAAGTCGACGAATGCCGCGACCTCTGGTTGTGTCGCGGCCTTGGCGTTG
>SYHM01000135.1 GCA_005799205.1 Planctomycetia bacterium
ATATGGATGGAAGTTCGTCCACAGCGACGCTCGCTTGCGCCTTCCATCGGTTC
The DNA here is from genome assembly GCA_005799205.1 of Planctomycetia bacterium. GTDB lineage: Bacteria > Planctomycetota > Phycisphaerae > Phycisphaerales > SM1A02 > F1-60-MAGs104. The sequence continues at coordinate 54 of SYHM01000135.1, forward strand.
GCGGAGTCGAAGGCGAATCACAGAATCCAGCTTCGCTCTGGCAGAGTGCAATGGACCGGGCCGTCGATCTCCTCGCCTCGGGGGCACGTAGTGGTCGACTCGCGATCCTGGTGAGTCCGATGCTTTCGTGCGAAGAGGCGTTTGTGCTCGGCCGGACGGTGCTCGCGCTCGATCCCTCTGCGCTCCTCGGGGTCGGTCCTATTCCGCGATCGGGCGAAGACCGCACACTCGCGGGCGGTTTTACGATTCGTGCCGAGAAAGCTCCAAATGCCCGAGGCGTTCGGCGGGTGCTCGAGGCCCTCGCCGCGGCGCAGCCTGCTCGCCGCGCGGTGGCAGGAGCGGCAGCAGTGTGCTCTGCAGACGAGTTTGTATCGGCCCTGACGACTGCCGGCGCGGGCGCCGCCTTGATCACAGGCAACTACCCAAGTGAGTGGGTGACAGAACCTGTCATGCGAGCGCTTTCGACGCGGCGGATCGTGCTCCTCGACACACTTCCCAACCGCCTCGTTTCCAGTGCAGAGGTGGTGTTGCCCACCGCGACATGGATCGAGAAGTCGGGATCGTTCGAGAGTGCTGCAGGCCGCGTGCAGTCATTTGAGCGCGCGATCGCCCCGGTCGACTTCGTCAAGGGAGAGGGCCAAATCGCACTCGATCTGGCGACTCGTCTCAATGCCGCGCCCGCGACGATCTACGACGCCGCACAGATGCGTCGCGAGATGGCGGCGGTGAAGGGGCTCGAACTCTTCGCCAATCAAGTGTGCCATCCGTCTGCGTCGCGGACGCGTACGAGCGACATGTCGCTCGTCCAACTCTGACGAATCGCGATGCCGATCAAGCGCGTCACAACGGCGGTGCGTTCTGCCGCCGAGGTGTGGGCGCTCGCATGGCCGACCGTCATCACGATGATGAGCTACACGACGATGCAATTCGTCGACAGTGTGATGGTTGCACAACTCGGTCCGGTAGAACTTGCGGCGCAGGGCAATGCAGGGGTCTGGGCGTGGACGGTGATTGCGTTCCTTGTCGGAGCCATCACACTTGTGAACACCTTTGTCTCACAGAGTGTTGGCGCGGGAGAGACGGCGGCGGTCGCCCGTTATGCGTGGGCAGGCATGTGGCTCGCGTGCAGCTCGTGGGCAATTGTCTTGCTACCGATCGGTTTTCTCGCCCTCCCTTGGGCGTTCGCATTGATGGATCACCCAGCCGACATGCAGGTGCTCGAGGTCGAGTATGCGAAGATCCTGCTCGCAGGAGCGTGTGTCACGCTCGTTGGGAAAGCGGTCAGCAACTTTTTCTTCGGGATCGGCCGGCCAAAGGTCGTGACGCTCGCGGCGATCATTGGCAACATCACCAATCTGCTCTTGAACTACGTCCTGATCTTCGGCGAGGCAGGGCTTCCCTCGCATGGACTGCCAGGAATTCCCGGCACCCCCGCGATGGGAGTTGCTGGCTCAGCGATTGCGACCGTTGCTGGAACAGCGGTCGAGTGTGCGATTCCACTCTCACTCTTCTTGAGCGGGTCCATCGCGCGCGAGTACTCGACGCGTCGCCTGTGGCGTCCATCGTGGGCTGCCATCAAAGACCTGCTGCGAGTCGGATGGCCAGCAAGCTTGCAATTCGGAAACGAAATGTTTTGTTGGTCGGTGTTCATGACGGTTCTCGTGGGCACATTCGGGACCGCGCACCTCGCCGCAGGTTGGATTGTCCTTCGCTACATGCATCTCTCTTTCATGCCCGCGGTGGGATTCAGCATCGCCACGACCACGCTCGTAGGTCGGTCGATCGGCGCGAAGCAGCCTGAGCTCGCGGCGCGGTACGCACGCACTGCGGTGTGGATGTCGGTGCTGTACATGTCTGCGTGGGGAATACTGATGGTCCTCTTTCGGGAACCGATGGTGCGCCTCTTCACGAACACGAGCGAGTCAGGAGCTGCATCGGCAGTGCATGTCGTCGAACTCGCAAGCCGCATCATGATCTGCGCCGCGATTTTTCAAGCCTTCGACGCGGTGGGAATCATTTACACAGGCGCGCTGCGCGGGGCAGGGGACACATTCTGGCCTGGCGTCATTGTGGTCTCATTGAGTTGGATCGTCATCGTTGGAGGCGGAGCGTGGGTGGCCTACGCCATGCCGCAGTTGGGGTCGCTCGGTCCATGGATCGGCTCAACGGTCTACATCATTGCGATTGGTGGCTCGATGGCGTGGCGGTTCGAGCGGGGGCCTTGGCGCACGCGTCAGCTTGTGCGCCATGCAGCGACTGGCTGATTCGGGGCAGACCGGGGGGCGGTTTGGGATCGCCTCGCGATGTCTGTATGATTCCCAACCCATGAGTACTGCCACGCCGACCCCATCGAATTCAGTTGCCGCCAAGCCCCACCTCGAGCTCGCCATGCGGCACGCCGAAGAAGGTCGCCGTGATGAGGCAGTCTCAGCGTTCCGTCAGGCGCTCGAGTTTGATCGCAGCGTTGACACGCTCTTCGCGCTCGCTCGGTTGCTCGATCGAATGGGTCATGACGAGGATGCAATCGATCTCTACGAAGAGATTTGCTACATGGCGAAACCACCAGTGAACGCGCTCATCAATCTCGCGGTCCTCTATGAAGACCTCGGCGAGCTCGGTCGTGCCGAACGGTGCTTGCGACGGGTGCTCGACCTCTACCCGAACAATGCGCACGCGCGCATGTATGTCAAAGATGTGTGTGCCGTCCAAACGATGAAGTACGACCCAGATGCGACTCAGCAAGCTGCTCGTCGCAATGCAGTCTTGGACACGCCGATTACTGACTTCGAGCTTTCAGCCCGTGCGCGCAACTGCCTCAAGAAGGTCGAGATTCGAACCCTTGGTGATCTCTTGCGAGTGACCGAAGCAGAGTTGATGGCCTTCAAGAACTTCGGAGAAGCGAGCATCAATGAGATCAAATCGATGTTGAATTCGCGTGGATTGCGACTCGGGCAGGGACTTGAGGGCGGATACGAAGAGTCGTTCCGGCACACATATCTCACTCAGTTGCGTGGCACGCATGCCTCTGACGTCCTCGATACTCCAATCAGCGCAATCGAATTCACGATTCGAGCGCGGAAGGCGATCCAATTGCTCGAAGTTCGGACCCTCGGCGAGTTGGCTTGTCGAACAGAGGCCGAGCTGATGGGCATCAAGAACTTCGGTATGACGAGTCTCGACGAGATCAAGGGGCAGCTCGCGGCAAACGGCCTGTCGCTCCGCGTGCTCGAGTGATTCTGACGCGCGCACGAAGGGGTCTTGGCCTCGCGGGCGCGCTCGCGACTGCCCTGCTATGCGGCTGCGCGGATCAGCAAGTCGAGCCATCCACTTCAAGGCCCACACCGCTTTCGACCGAGATGGCGGCACCGCCCGTCGTGCAGAGTGCCGTGGTGCCGCACGACGAGAGCACACCTCCATCGTCTGCTGAGATCGCGCAGCCGTCGAAACCGCTGCCGATTCCTCCCAAGCCGCTTCCTTCGCCACCAACGACTGAACCCATCGTCGCTATTCGAATTGCAGAATTGACCGCGACTGCGCCGGTTGTCGTTGACGCTGCCGGCGGTCGGCTGCGAGTCTCGTCAGTCGATGGTTCGCTGAGCGATGCGCCGTGGAACGCAGCCGCTCCGATTGAGATTCAAGTCCACGACGATGGTTGGAGAGTGCGTGCGCGTGGGGCTCCCGATCGAACCATCGCCTCAGGCGAACTCGTGATCAACACGCCAAGTGGGACGGGCGATCCCCTCATGTGGAACAAGAAGTCGTGGCCCGGGGCGCTGCGACTTGTGCGCACTCGGACAGGAGTCGATCTCGTGATGGATGTTCCGATGGAGTCGTATCTTCCAGGGGTCATCGCGAAGGAACTCTACGGATCGTGGAATCCAGAGACATTTCGTGCGCAGGCGATCGCCGCGCGGAGTTACGCAGTCGTTGAGGAAGCACGCTGGCAGGGTCGGCGACACTACGACATGGTGGCTGGGCAGCAGAGTCAAGCGTGGATGGGAGCAACCGAAAACCCCAAGGCGGTCGCCGCGGTGCGTGAGACGCGCGGACAGGTGCTCGTGCACGATGGAGTCGTCGTCGCCGCGTACTACTCAAGCGCGTGCGGCGGCCGACCCGCGAGTGCCCTCGGTGTGGTCACGGACAATCCATTTCACGATATTGCACCGCTGCGTGCGGGTGATGGGTCGAGCCGCACCTCATGTTGTCAGTCAACTTCAGTTGCGTCGTGGAAGGTGACGATTCCCTTGGCGACGATTCAATCGAGAGTGCAGAGCTGGGGACGAGGAACGGGACGGGCTGACCTCGCCGCAGCACAAGTGCCAACGGCGATTGAAGTCGCGCACAAGAACGCCGCCAATCGTGCGACTCAGATTCGTCTGCGAAGCCGCACTGGCGAAACCCTCACGATCGAAGCAGAAGATTTTCGTCGTGCGATGAATGCCGCAGGTGATGCCAAGACGAGCTTGAAGTCGAGCGATTTTGCGGTGCGAATCTCTGGAAAGAACGCAGAATTGACTGGTCGAGGGTTCGGGCACGGCGTCGGGCTCTGTCAGCACGGGGCGCAGGAAATGAGCCGACGTGGTCACTCGCACCAGCAGATTCTCGCGCGGTACTACCCCGGCTCAACAGTCGTGAAAGCGTGGAACTAGGCATGTTTACTGGACTTGTCCAAGGCACCGGACGCGTCCTTGCGCGCGCCACCACGATGTGCGGGGTTCGACTCACGATCGATGGCGGACCCACCGTTGCAGCGCTGCGCACGGGCGACTCCCTCAGCGTGAATGGAGTCTGCCTGACGATTGCGCAGATCAATGCGAGTCACTGTTGCTTTGATGTCATCCCACACACACTCTCGATGACGACGCTCGGGTCGCTCTCAAACGGCGACGAAGTCAATCTTGAACCTGCCATGCGCCTGGGCGATCCTCTGGGGGGGCACATCGTGCAGGGACATGTCGATTCGATTGGCGAGGTGACGCACACTGATCGGGCCGAGCGAGGTGTTGTCATGCGTGTGCGATTGCCTCCTGACTCGATGTCGGTCGTCGTTGCGCAGGGCTCCATCACGTTGCAGGGAGTCTCTCTCACCGTTGCCGCGTGCGGAGCCGACTGGTTCGAGGTCGCGCTCATCCCTGAAACACTCGCACGCACAACCCTTGCTCGCGCGGTGGTTGGATCGCGGCTCAATGTCGAGGTCGATGCGCTTGCGCGGATGATTGATCAAGCGGTGCGTCGCCACTCCAGCCCGCGCACAACAGAGTGAGATCGTCGATCTGCGGAAAGTCAGAACTCTCTTCGTCGAGTCGAGCGTTGATACCCGCGATGAACTCACTCGGCGTGGCCGACTGCGAAAACTCATTGAAGACATCCAGGTATCGCCGGTTTGGAAGGCGGGGCGCGCTTGGGTCATGGCCGAGCTCAGGAAACGCCTGCTCAAAGCCGTCTGTGTAAAAGAGCAGTTTGTCGCCGGGTTCGAGATCGATTGTTGCCTCAGAAAACACTTCGTCCTCGAACACCCCCAGCAATCCTCCCTGCGTTTCAATTGGTTCACACAGACCGCCGCGTTTCATTCGAAGCATCGCAGGATGGCCTGCGCTCGCAACGGTCAACCGATGCGATCGCGTGTCGATGATGCAGTAAATCGCGGTCGCGAATCGCGTCGTGCGAGTGGCGCGCGAGAGCATGTCGAGATTGATTCGCGAGAGCGACTCGTTCGGTGAGAGGATGCGATATGAATTCGGAGTGATGTCCTTCGTCTGCATGCCGCGCGAGACGATCAGTGTGAGCAGCGCTGCGGGCACTCCGTGGCCAACGGCGTCGATCACGAAGATGCCTAGATGGTGTTCGTCAAGCCGAATGACGTTGTAGAGGTCGCCTGAGACATACGACGCTGGACGCCAGAGCGCAGCTGAATCGATCCCCCCGATGCTCGGAAGAACGCGAGGCAGAAACTCACGCTGCACGCTCGCAGCGAGCTGCAGTTCTTCCTGCATTGTGTCGATTTCGCTCGAGAGACCTCCTGAATGGCGTACCGCCGTCACTGCATCGAACTGCAGGCGGTGGATTTCCTTCTGCCGAGCGATGAGCGCGCAAAGCGCTGTGGCGAGGTGCTCTGGTCCAAGCGCAGGGTCGATCGCGTACGAGATTCCTGGCGGAAGTTCTTGGCCAGGGACAATGTCGTTGCAGACTGCGATGATCGGGACCATCGCGGCAACCGCCTCTTCGATGCCGGGTTGTTGCAGATTGTCGCTCGTGGGCTCCCCCACGAGCACCAGTGCGTGCGTGTCGCGAATCTCCATCCCCAGTTGCACTGGATCGCTCTCAGTCACGACGCGTGCATCAAAGTCAAAGCGATCGCTGAGGATGCGTGCGACCGTTGCATGGGCATCGCCACCCTGCAGTGAAAGCACTGCGACGCGCGGCGCGATATGGCGTAGCGAGTGGTGTTCAAACGGGATCGACACGGGGGGCGAAGTGTAGGGGTTCGCTTATAGTTTGCTCTATGGCAGAGAAGCTCTCGGCGGCGCACCTCCATACTCACCTCGCCATGGCACCGCACTGGGTGCATCGGGGCGACCTCATCGAGCGCACATTTCGTTTTGCAGATTTTGTTGCCTCGATGCAGTTCGTCAACGCGCTCGCAGGCGAAGCGGAACGCACACAGCATCATCCCGACTTACTCATCAAGTACAACCGAGTGACGGTGGGATATTCGACACACGATGCGGATGGGTTGACAGAGAAGGACTTCGCCGGGGCGCGCGCGGCCGACGGCTACGCGGCACTCTCTGGGGCAGACCCCGGCGCGTGAGGGGAGTGCGCGAGCGCGAGTCGGACGTGAGTCGCGCGCACTTCGCGCTCGATGTCATCTCCTTCCGTCGCTCGTGGATCAATGACCGAGAGGTGCGCAGGCTGTACCTGCAGCAGCAGCCGCTGGATTGTTGCTAAATCAATTCGCACAATGCCGAGCACTGATCCGAGGCGGATGCGCGAGAGATGCTTGGTTGCCTCGTCGGCGGTCAGCAGCCGTGCCGCAGAGAGCAGTGCGTTGGAGCGAAGGACGAAATCTTCGAGCCGCGCTCGGTGGCGGTCCATGGCGGCTGCGCGGGCATCACGCTCGTACGCGATGAGCTTCGGAAGAATCACGCGATGAAACTCCTCGAGAAGGGCTTCTTCGGATGCCCCGAGCGTTGTCTGATTCGAAAACTGATAAAAGTCTCCGATCGCCTCCGACCCCTCACCGTAGTACCCGCGCACAGCGAGGTGCAAGTCGTGTGAAGCACGCTTGATGCGATCGGCTTCCTTCATGATCACGACTCCAGGCAGATGCAGCATCGAACTCAATCGGATCCCACACCCCACATTGGTCGGACAGGCGGTCAGATACCCCCAGCGTGCATGGAAGGAAAACTGGGTTGAGGCCGAAAGGGCATCCTCGAGTTCGAACGCTGCCTGAAAGGCCTCGGGAAGCGCTGAGCCAGCTCGTAGGCATTGAATGCGCAGGTGATCTTCTTCGTTGACCATAATGCTCGCATGTTCGTCGTGCGAAAGTGCGAGAGCGCGGGGACCCTCGTTGTGAGCGAAGTGGCGAGAGACCAGATGCCGTTCAGCCAAGAGAATCCGGTCACGCGAGGGGGCAGTTTGCAACTCGATCCAGCGCAGGCGTTCGCGATCCGCACCCCCACGCGCAGTTTGATCGACGCCTCTGCGCACGATGCGCATGACCTCAAGTCGCACCGCATTGCTCGCCCGGCTGATGAACGGCAGTCCAGCGATGTTGCGTGCGAGGCGTACTCGACTCGTCACGACGACATCGGAGTCGGGTCCAATCTGCGAGAGAGCCGCTGAAAAGGGGGTTGTCATGGGGTCAACCAGGGGCGACTGATTCGTCGATTGCCTTGAGCTCGTCTCGAAGTCTCGCGGCTCGCTCGTACTGCTCGGCGGCGACTGCGCTCTCGAGATCGCGCATGAGTTGGGCCCGCATTGCCTGACGCTGCTGCGACTGCTGGCCGCC
>SYHM01000021.1 GCA_005799205.1 Planctomycetia bacterium
CGCTCTGGAATGAGGCGCGCATTCGCATTGCGCTCGATGCGCTGGCAGTGGATGATTCGGACCGTACTGCGATGGTCGAGTTCGCGCGCGCGTGGCGCGCGAGGTGGCTTCGCCTCGTCTCAGAGCGACAAACTGCAGCCGACGCCGATCTGGATCAGCACTTTTGGCGCCCGAGCATCTTTGGCCGACTCCTGATTGAGGACCCCGCGCTGTGGGCACCGATAGACGGGAGAACCCCACAGGAACAGGCGTTATGCGAGCGCGTGCGCACACGGGTCGGCCAATCAGCGTTCGATGGGGCAGAGACGATGAGCGCATCATGGTGGACGCGGAGCGTGGCGATCCCCACGCGACTTCGCGATCGCGCCGGAGCGCGAATCAGTGAGTCGCAGTTCTATGGCGGGTCACAAGAGTGGAGCGCGCGACAGCGCTTCGCGGTTGCGACGATGCTCGATTCGGCGATCCTGCAGTCGAGCATCGAGCGTGCGTGTGGTGCGGACAGCGACGCAGCGACCGTGAGCAAGCGTGCGTGGCAACAGCACCGCGCGCGCTGGGAGACCGAAGTTGAAGCGCGGCTTGATCGTGTTCGACTCGAGGTTGCAAATGGTCGCAGCTTGAGCATGAGATCACCCGAGTGGGAGGCGTGTGTGCAACGCATCCTCGTCCTGCGCGATAGCGCCTTTCGCGCAGCGGAGGAGATCGATGAGCAGGCATTCGTGATGATTCAAGCGGCGGTGCAGCGTGGCGATCTTGGCTTAGCCAACCCAAGTGCCTTGTGCAAAGACACGATCGCGCTTGAACGATTCTCGCGATTCCTCGAACGGGAGAGCGCGGCAGCCGATGGTGGTCTCCTGAGCAATGGCGTCGACGATGTTCCGCGCTGGGTCGAATTGGTGCGATCTGCGCCGGTGAGCGATGAACACCGCGTGTTGCTCGAGCAGGCGCTCTTGCGTGGGATCGGGCCGTATGCGCGTGCCCTTGTTGCGCTGCGCGTCGCACAATTCAATATTGCGAGTGCGACGAGTGGAGCGTTCACGAATCTCGCCCGTCCCGAATCGCGCGCAGCTGTTCAACGACTCACGCAACCGCACGACGAGATGGTGAGAGCAACCCGCGACCTCATCGAGTTGCTCCTGACCGCCACTGGGGATGAGCGAAGAGCCTTCGAACAGCAGCTCCTGCGGGAACTCTGTCCTGGTGCGTTCGTTGTTGACTCCCATGTCGGTGAATTGAAGGTGCGTGCGCATGCGAGCGCCACCGACGAAGCCCAGCGAGATGAAGTGAATGCAGCCATTGAGCGTCACGACATCGCACTTGAGGGGCTGTTTCATCGAATGGCGTGCGAACGACTGCGGTCACGGTTTCCATACGAGTTCTGGAGCGCCACCGCGACACGCTCAGGCAGGCCAACCCGCGAGCAGTTGGAGCGCGAGCGGGCTGAGTTGCGGGCTGCACTCGAAACAACACTCGAAGAAGTCCTCGGGGAGCAAGTGTTCGGGCGCATCGCACCGCGTGATGCGATCGATCAGTTTCTGGACGCGGTGCCTCAAGTGCAGTGAGGAACACCGAGAGGCGGCGAGTGCCCAGCCGCCGATGTCGTGAGCGGCACGAGGGCATCGTTCTGCGAGGCTCCGCATGGACTCGATCCTTCGCCTAGACACTCATAGGGCGACTCGCCCGAGGCGTTGAAATCTTCGGGCATCGTTTCAAGTCCGAGCTGATCAAACGGAGCGAGTCCGTACCGCGCGGCGTCGATGTTCCACAACTGTTCAACGAGGTCAACGCACCGGTGCAGCTCGTCGAGCAAGGTGCACGATTTGAGGTGAGCGCAGAACGGACCGATCCAATCAGCAACATGATCACCGAGGAAGTTCACATACGCTTCGAGGGCGATGTCGGCGGCACGGTCATCGTTGCGCTGCACTGCCTGCGCCTCCATCACCCGAAGCACCGCAAGAAACTCGAGCTCTGCCGCGAGATGGTCGGGCCGCACGCCGTGCTCAGGGGTCGCTAGGAATCCAAACGCCTTGTAAAAGCCGGCGATATCACCGAGGATTGCTCCCTTGTCTCGCCTGACCCACGCAGCTTCATACGGGGGACAGACTCCCGGAATCTCAAAGAGCCGCGTGCGCTCGGCGCGCGCATCTTCGCGTCCATCCTCGTCTGGACTCAAGAGTTGCACGCACTCCAAGAGACGATCGGACTGCGCGAGTGCTGCATCGAGGCGCGATTGCCCACTCACTTCTGCACCTCGAAGACAACCCACAGCGAGTGCTGCTTTCGCGCGCCAACATTGTCGGCGGCGCCATCCCATACGGCGAACCCAACTGTGTCTCGCGTTCCTGGGGTGAACTGAAAATCGTCGGGATCAATCGTCTCCATTGGACGTAGAAAGACAACCGACCACTCGCCATTCTGCCATGTCCCGCGCGCAACGGTGACCGAATCAGACTGGTGAGTGAGCGATCCAAAACCTTCAGCCGTCAGCTCTTCAGCGCTCACAGCGCGCTCGATGTTCGACATCGGGTTTCCTGCTTTGTAGGCGATGAACCAATCGCGGCTTTCGGGGCGACTAAACGCGTCGGGAACGCGATACGGAAACGGACCGCTCGCGAACCAATACAGATCGGTCCAATAGTTGGGGTAGAGGTCTTCAACATCCTGAAAGTGCACATCGAGGTCCTGCTGCCAGAGCGCCTTCCAATGAAGGATCTGCACTGGAAAGCCGGTTGCTCCCATCGTGTAGGCGGCGTTGGACTTGAGCGGCAGTTGAACTGCGACAGCATCTGAGAATCGCGCAGCATCGACGAGGCGATTGGGGGTCACATCCTTCCACGCAACGCGCCACGCGATCTGCCTGCCGTTGGTGAGCCCTTGGACGCGCACCTGGCTGACTGAGACCTTGTCAGCCATTGGAACTGCCTGATTCTGTGCTTGAAGGGCCACGGTTGTGACTGGTGCCTGCACCCAGATCGTGTTTGCTGGATCGAGTACCAGAGGAGCGTCGACCCACTTCACGAGAATCTCTCCCTCAGTTGCGGTGGCGGGTTTTCGCGTAAGCGATTGTCCTGCGCCCGCAGCTTCGGCCTCAGCGAGTGCAGCGAGGCGTTGGTCAAGCACACGAATCTGTGTGCTCAGCTCATCCAACTGTGGATTCTTCGGCGGTGCTTCGACTGCAGTGGCTGTATGTGTCGATCGGGATGGATTGCCGAACTTGATCGCTCCCCAGGCAATAAAGCCAATGCACAGGGTGCTGCCTGCAATGAGAGCGACGATGAACTTGTGGTCGTTCACGGGGGATTCCTCAGGTGGTGTTGAGTCGGTGGGCGCCAAGCGCTTGGTCAAACGCTGGCCGGATGTATGAAGGTTCGGTGAATGGAACGCGCGCGACCTCGGTTCCTGTGAGGTCCCACCCAACCGCTTCGTTTCCTTCGACGGCGAAGCGGTCGATGATTCGGTTGCTCGCTCCAAAAAGCAGGAGGGCACCGAGCAGTGTGCGGTTTTCGGGAGCGTTGATCGCGCGATAGAGTTCCTTCGCCGCTTCAACCCCAGGTCCGAAGACCTGATCGAGGAATCCATCTGGCACATGGACCGGAGGCACATAAAACACATTGGGACCGGTGCCGAACTGTGGGTAGAGCGGCAGTGCGAGCTTTCGAATCCGAGTGATGTAATCGAGGGGGTTGTCTTCGCGAGGAGCGCCTTGCGTCGTGCGGAACCCGTGCATGCGGATCTTGCCGATGCAGCTTTCGACGCACAGGGCGACCTCGCCTTGCTCGACGCGCGGGTAGCAACCAATGCACTTCTCGCTCGCGCGCGCGATCGTGTTGAAGAAGACCTTCTTGTATGGACAAGCCTTCACGCACTCGCGATAGCCGCGGCAGCGTTCCTGATCGACCAGCACGATTCCATCCTCATCTCGCTTGTAGACGGCCTTGCGCGGGCACGCCGCAACGCATGCAGGATTGTCGCAGTGGTTGCAAATGCGCGCGAGGTAGAACATCCAGTGCGGGTGAGTCGGTCCAAAGGTCTCGCCACGCTCGACGGGTCCAGAGAGATCGTCTTCACCAATGTTGGGTGATGTGTAGTCCTCAAAAGTTGGCCGCCAACCATGTGGTGGCTTCCGAGGACCATCGGTCTCGAAGATCGTGAGGCTGACGAGACTGTCCTGTTTCCACTTCGCCGGCCCGATCCCTTCGAGCAATCTGCTATCCCAAGCGAGGGGATATCCGCCATAGGGCTTCGACTCAACATTGTTAAAGAAGGTCGTCTCCTGCCCCTTACCGCTTGTCCATGCGGTCTTGCATGCGACGGTGCAGGTTTGACAGGCGATGCACTTGTTGACATCAAAGACGTAGGCAACCTGCCGCTGCGGCGGCGCGGCCTCGTATGGGTATTCGATCGGGCGATTGATCTGCCAGTTCGGTCGTGTGGGCATGGGTGGGTCTCAGGTCGTGCGGACGAAGTGTGGTGGTGGCTCAAGCGTTGCGGTCGAAGAAGGCGCCGTCGAGATACTTGCGCAAGGTCGGGTTCTCGTAGGTGGGCCGAAGTCCCAGTTGTGCGGGCAACCAGAGAGGAGCGCCATCGATCCCGCCAGGCTCTGCGCGCGTGATTCGAACGATCGCCTCGCGTGGGGCTCCTGTTGGACAGTGGACATCGGGGACGAATCCCTTCGCCATCTCCTGCCCGAAGAGAGTCTTCACATTGAGCGTGTCCGTCATCCACGTCGGCTTGAGCCATCCTCGCGTGCAGGACTGCTGGCTCCCAGTTCGAAAAAGCGCTTGGTACTTCGTGTCGGGGTTCTTCGCGAGACCCGTCGGGTTCACCTCGGCGCCGCGCACAGAGCCATGGGTCGCCCCGTAGGTGTTGTGCCACATGCGGGTGATACCGGTCGGAGTGCCTGGGTAGTAGCGCGCGCGCGCGAGGAGTCTCGCAACCTTGTACCACTCAGGGTTCTTCTGCCAGCCGCGGAAGGGTCGATCGTGCGGATCAGCATCGATCCAGACGTAGTCGCCGTCCTCGATTTTTAGTTTCTTGGCGTCGATGGGACTGATGTCCACATACATCTCACTCACGAAGGGCACACGCTTGTCGCGGCGCAGCATGTCGCCGAAGGGACCGAACCAGACCGCGATGATGTCTGTGTCGACCGGCGTCGTGTGTGCGCCGTGCCGGTACTTGGGAGTGTGGAAGATGAGGTCGTAGCCATCCTTGATGAGTGGATGGGCCGTCGCGAGCAGTTCGTCAACCGTGCGGGTGACGTTGCGCGCTTGCCGCAAGTCGGCTGCTTCGTCATGTTCGTCGAACTTGTAGTCGCGTGGCAACTTTGGACGAAGCAACTCATGCTGTTTCGCCACGATGACATTGGGCTCAAAGAAGGTCGAGTCGATTGGCTCGCGGTGCAGCACGAGGTTTTCACCAGCATCGCGAAACTCAACCTCGTCGCGGTAAAACTCCATGCGACCAGATCGGGTGTACCAGGGCTTTCCTTCTGTGCCTTGTTCCCATCCACCCACCTTGGGATACGTGCGCGTCATCACGATGGACGGGATTCCCTGCTTTGCCTTCGCCTCGAGGTCTTCGATCTGATAGCCACGTGTCGCATTTGAAATGTTGAGCACGCGCTGGATGTAAGGACGGGCGCAATCCTCGCGATTGACGAACTTCCAGAACGCTTCGTGGCGGTCATCGTTGGTGAGCACGCCGAGCGCCTTCGAGATGCCCGCGGCCACTTCGAGATCGCTGCGCGTGTCGTGGATGCGAGGCAGCGGTGTTGCCGGAAAGGTGTAGAGAAATGGATTGGTGACACTGATCGTCATGTCTGGGTACTTCAACTCTGCCCAGCTATCGACAGGGAAGACAATGTCGGCGTATTCGCAACTTGCGGTCCACCACCAGTCACTCACCGCGACAAACTCGACGCGCTTGAGCACGTTGACCACTGTGTCGTAGTGACCCTTCGCGTTGCCAATGAGCGAGTTGCTGTTCGAGACAACGATCGACTTCGTCGGGGTCGGCATGTGCGTCGATCCTGTGAGGACCGCATCGCCCGCACGCAAGATGGTGTCTCCGTGATTGAAGTAGTGCACGCTCTCAGCCTTCCAACGCATCTTCGTGCGCACCTGCTTCGATGGATCGAGTTCAGGATCGAATGGATCTTCAGCTGTCCACTGCGTGATGCCGTTGTAGAGCGATGCGCGGTAGTTGCCTGCATACGACCCAACGTTGCCGCCGATCTTGCCGACATTCTGCGTGAGCGCGGCAACGAGGAAGACGGCACGATCCTTGAGATCGCTGTTGAAAAACTGATTCGGTCCCATTCCAAGTGCGAACAGGGTCTTGCCGGCGTTGGCGGCGATCTCTCTCGCAGTTGTTTCGATGAATGCGATCGGAGCCCACGTGATCTTTTCAACATCGGCCGGCGTGTATGAACCGTCGAGCAGTTCGCGAGTCGCGTCAAGCACTGTGCGACAGCGCACACGCGAGCCGTCTGCGAGCGTCACTTCGTAGGAACCCTCGAGCGCAGGATTGATGCCGGTGTCAGCGAACGCATTGCCGCACTGATCACGCGTCACAACGACAGGAGCGCGCTTCGTCTCATCCCACACAACAAAGTCGCCCCATTCCTCACGCCGCTCGGCACTCACGATCGGCCCAGACTGCTGGTATGGAGGAGGAAGATTGTCGCCCTTCGCTGCAACTGTGATGTTGTTAGTCAGAGTCGCGTTGACATGGTTCTTGAAGACCTCGTTCGCGCGCAAAATCGTGCCGGTGTCTGTTCGAATGAGAAAGGGAAGGTCGGTTGTCGCCTTCACATGAGCGGCGTCGAAGAGCCGTTCCTTGAGAATCACTTGAGCAAATCCAAGTGCGAGTGCTGGAGTCGTGCCAGGACGCACGACGACTCCCGCATCCGCCTTGTTCATCGTGGCGCTGTACTCCGTGGCGATCACAACGACTTTGGTGCCCTTAAGTCTCGCCTCGGTGAGCCAGTGCGAGTCTGGCATTTTGGTGGTGATCCAGTTCATTCCCCACGCGATCACGAGGCCAGCGTGCTCGACGCAGCACAAATCGAAATCGACGGTCTGCTGACCAGTCACCATTGGATGCCCCGGCGGAAGGTCGGTGTGCCAACTGTAATTGTCCCAGCCGCGCGCTCCGACAGAACCCTCGGCTCCCTTGCCGCGCAACTTGTCATCGACGAGCGCCATCGCATTCGCGAGGCGGTACTGCGCAAAGATGCGCGTCATTCCGAGGGCTGGCATGCCGCCGCGAAACTTCAGTGTCTGCATGCCAACACCTTTGGTGGCGTCGACCATGAGCGGATCGAATCCCTGCGCGAGCAACCGCTGCTTGCCCTCATCACCGGTGTAGGACTTCGCGATCTCGTGCAGAGCGTGCGCGGAGAGCTGGAAAGCCTCATCCCACGTGATCTCAATCCATGAGTCGGCTCCGCGGTTGAGGTACTTGTGATCGACTGCACCGGTTTTCGAATCGCGCGGGCAGCCTGCTTGAATCCAACTGCGAAATCCTGCACGCGCCATGGGCTTTCGAATGCGCCGATCACCGTAGAAGCGGCGCACGAGGGCCAGTCCCTTCTGACAGCAGCGGGGGTCCCAGCGACCTGTTGCGCGATTGCCCTGTTGATCGGTTGCCTTGCCGTAGCCGTAGGTTGGCGAGATGCGCGTGACGACGCCGTTCTTGACATGAGCCCAGAGCAAGCAGTTGTGCGTGTCGTTTGGAGCGCAGAGAAAGGAAAACCGCGAGTCGCTGCGATACAAGTCGCGGTAGACCCGCTCCCATCCACGATTTGGGTAGCCCTCAAGCGGATTCGCAACCGATACTGGCTTGATGAACTTGAGACCGCCCGCGAATTGTTCGATCGCTTCGGGCGCGAGGGCGAGTGCGGCAAGTTGTGAGACGAATGTGCGGCGCGTGGTGGAGGGCTTGTTTTCGTGCGGATTCGACATGCGTTGCTCCGAATGGGTGGTGGAGCACGGCACACTAAAGTGCATCGCGAAGAAAATCAAGAGATGACGGTACGCATTTCCGTTATTTACTCCCAGAGCGGTTGGATTTGAGATTCAAGCATGGTTCTTCGGAGTACTGCTCTGAGTTGGTGTGGCGAACGAGGACAAAAACAAGGCCGGAGAGTCGCTTGCGCGGCTCTCCGGCCCTTCGAGGGGTTGCGTGACTGGCGTGTGTGCTTACTGACCCCAGCTCGAGAGGACTGCGGTCAGGTCACCGGAGCCCATCGATCCGTTGCCATCAAAG
>SYHM01000136.1 GCA_005799205.1 Planctomycetia bacterium
GATCATCGGCACGCGGTATGCCGGCGAGATCAAGAAGTCGATTTTCTATGCGATGAACTACGACCTTCCAGACATGAATGTCTTTCCGATGCACTGTTCGTGCAATGTCGATCGCGCCGATCCATCGAATGTGGCGCTCTTCTTCGGACTATCGGGCACGGGGAAGACAACACTTTCGGCCGATCCGCGCCGCGACCTCGTGGGAGACGACGAACACGGATGGAGCGAAGCTGGAGTGTTCAACATGGAAGGAGGGTGTTATGCGAAGTGCATCAAACTCTCGCATGAGGGCGAGCCAGAAATCTGGGATGCGATCCGATTTGGCAGCGTTCTCGAGAACACCGTCATTGATTCGGCGACGCGTGTGCCTGACTACGACAGCAGCGCCAAGACCGAGAACACGCGCGTCACCTATCCCGTGTCGTACATCAAGAACGCGCGGCTTCCAAGCGTCGCTGGTCACCCGCGCAATGTCATCTTCCTGACGGCCGATGCGTTTGGAGTGCTTCCTCCGGTGTCACGACTGACTCCAGAGCAGGCGATGTATTACTTTCTGAACGGATACACGTCGAAACTCGCTGGGACAGAAGCAGGGGTCACAGAACCTCAGCCCAATTTCTCTGCCTGCTTCGGCGGTCCGTTCATGCCTCGACCTCCCATGCGGTACGCGGAGATGCTGCGCGACCGGCTCCATGCGCACAAGTCCGATGTATGGCTCCTGAATACAGGGTGGACGGGGGGTCCCTATGGCACTGGATCGAGGTTCAAGCTCTCATACACACGTGCGTTCGTCACTGCGATCCTGAATGGCTCGCTGCGCACTGCGCCGACGACGAGGCACGCAGTCTTTGGATTGCAGATGCCCACAGCGGTTGAAGGAGTGCCATCTGAGGTGCTCGATCCACGCAATACGTGGAAGGACAAGGCTGCATACGACCTCAAGGCGCGCGACCTTGCTGCGCGCTTCCGCGCCAATGATGCGAAGTTTGCAATCACCCCAGAGGTTCGTGCGGCTGGTCCCGCATCTTCATAATGCTCATAAGGGCTGACGACTCAGGTGACGACTCCTCCGCTTCCTTCGTTCGATGATGTCGTCGCGGCGGCGCGGCGAATTGACGGAGGCGTCACCCGCACTCCGTGCGTTCATAGCATCGCGCTCTCAAACCTGTGCGGATGCGAGATTTGGTGCAAGCTTGACTATCAGCAGCCAACTGGCTCTTTTAAAGAGCGCGGCGCACGCAACGCGTTGATGCAACTCGATGCGGCGAGCCGCTCGCGGGGAGTGATCGCCGCGAGTGCAGGCAATCACGCGCTCGCGCTGGCGTATCACGGGAGAGAACTCGGGGTCCCAGTCACGGTGTGCATGCCGCGATCGGCGCCGCTCGTCAAGCAGGTGCGCTGCCGCGAATTCGGAGCGCGGGTGATTCTGCACGGTGACAACATCGCCGATGCGCGGGTGCGCGCTGATGAACTCGTCGCGGCGCACGGGCTGCACTATGTCAATGGCTTCAACGATCCCGCGATCATTACTGGCGCTGGGAGCTGTGGGCTCGAAATCTTTGAGCAGTGCACCGATCCTGATGCGATCGTCGTGCCAGTTGGCGGGGGAGGTCTGATTGCCGGCATCAGCCTCGTTGCATCTGCACTCCGATCGTCGACCGAGGTGATCGGCGTCGAAGCGAGTCGTTGCGCAAGCATGACCGGCGCGCTCGCAGCCGGGCACCCCGTCCGAGTGGCCGCGCAATCGTCGCTTGCCGATGGGCTCGGTGTGCCAGAGATTGGAGCCCTTGCCTTTGAGGTGGCTCGGGACCGAATCTCTCGCGTCGTCACCGTTGAAGAACCATCGATTACCCGCGCGATCCTCCGGTTGGCAGAGTTTGAGAAGGGAGTTGTCGAGGGAGCGGGGGCCACGCCGCTCGCAGCGTTCCTCGAAGGCACGATGGATCATCTGGCGGGTAAACGAGTGGTGCTCGTGCTCTGCGGTGGGAACATTGATCCGACGACCCTCTCGAGAGTCATTGAGCATGGGCTCGCACTCGAGGGGCGGCTCATTCAGTTCCTTGCGGTGATTCGGGATCGGCCTGGTGGACTTGCGGATCTTGCCACCGCGATCGCGTCAACAGGCGCGAGCATCAAACAAGTTTCACACGAGCGCGCGTTTGGGGAAGCAGATGTCTCGAAAGTGCAGGTGCTCTGCCAACTCGAGGTTCGTGGCCCATCGCACAGCGACGAGGTGTTTGAAGCACTTCGTGCACGAGAGATCGAGGTCGTAGCCCAAGGTGGGCTGCGCGCCATTGCGGCGCACGAGGGACCCAATGCGCATTGCACTGCTCCAATGTGATTCAGTCGTCGGCGACGTCGCCCACAATTCTCGCATGATCGGTGATGCCGCGCTCGATGCGGCACAGCGCGGTGCTGACCTGATCGTGACTCCCGAACTTTCGATTCTTGGGTATCCCCCGCGCGATCTGCTCCTCAGGAGCGGACTCGCGGATGCCTGTCATCGTGCGACGGTGATTCTCGCTGACAGAATCGCACGCGCAGGCTACGGGTCCGTTGCGTTGCTCGTTGGCGCACCAATTGCGGCGCACGGTCACGCACA
Source organism: Planctomycetia bacterium (assembly GCA_005799205.1). GTDB lineage: Bacteria > Planctomycetota > Phycisphaerae > Phycisphaerales > SM1A02 > F1-60-MAGs104. The sequence continues at coordinate 2,603 of SYHM01000136.1, forward strand.
GCCCCTGCGCAATGCACTGCACGTGCTTCGGGGCGGCGGAGTTGAGTCCACCTATTCGAAGCGCCTGCTGCCGCAGTACGACGTGTTCGATGAGGCGCGCTACTTCGCACCTGGTGACGCGCCATGCTGTATCGATGTCACAGGGGTGCGGGTGGGAGTGATGGTCTGCGAAGACTTTTGGCGCGGCGCGGATGTGCAGTCAACCGAGCGCTACGACAACGATCCCCTCGAGCAGACGGTCGCCCTCGGAGCATCGCTCGTGGTGGTTGCGAGTGCATCCCCATTTTTTTCTGGAAAACACGCACGGAGGCTCGACCTGCTTCGGGCCGCGGCCACGCGACACTCGATCTCGATCGCAAGTGTGAATGCAGTGGGATCAAACGACGACTTCGTCTTTGATGGTGGAAGCGCGGTCGTGCACTGCGATGGAGTCGGGACGATCGCCTCGAGGTTTGTTCCCGATCTGCGCGTCGTTGAACTCGATGCGCGAGACGAGCCCCAAGCGCCGATGTGCGCCGATGAAGAGCGCGCGCGGGCGATCGTGAGCGCCATCACGGGATACGTGTTGAAGTCGGGGCATCGTTCTGTGCTCGTTGGACTCTCAGGGGGCATTGACAGTGCCCTTGTTGCATCCCTCGCTGTCGCAGGGCTCGGCGCGGGTGCCGTGCGCGGCTTGTCGATGCCCGGACCATACTCGTCGCGCGGGAGCGTCGTTGACGCAGTCGAACTTGCCAGGCGGCTCGGGATTGCGCAGCCCGACTCGCTTGCGATCACTGAAGCGTACGAGTGCGTACGCCAACGATTGGAGCGAGCAGCTGCGTTCGACACCCTCACCGATGAAAATTTGCAAAGTCGACTTCGAGGCCTCACGCTCATGACGCTCTCAAATGCCACTGGCGCGCTTGTCCTGTCGACTGGCAACAAGAGCGAACTCGCCGTTGGATATGCAACGCTGTACGGCGACATGTGCGGCGGGCTCGCTCCAATCGGTGACCTGCTGAAGACGCAGGTCTATTCGATTGCGCGGTGGTTGAACAACCACTTCGCCGTGCTCGGGTTTGTCCATCCGCCGATTCCAAAAGAGAGCATTGAGAAGGCACCGTCGGCCGAGTTGCGACCCAATCAGACCGATCAGGACTCGCTTCCACCATATGAGGTGCTCGACCAAGTGGTATGTGCGTGGATAGACGAAGAACAATCAGTTGACGAGATTGCGCAGCGCTTGCATCTCGACCGTGCCTTCGTCGCCCGGTGGACGAGCGCGATCGACCGAGCGCATTACAAGCGATTTCAGGCTCCGATGATTCCCAAGCTCAGCGCACGAGCATTCGGACCGGGACGGAGGATGCCGCTTGCCATGCGCTATCGCGTGGACGAC
>SYHM01000022.1 GCA_005799205.1 Planctomycetia bacterium
ATCCCACACATCTTGGAGTCGCTGAGCCGATTCAGGTCCGAGGCGATTCTTCAGAGTCTTGATCGACGCGAGTGATGCATCCCGAAGTGCCTTTTTCGCGCGCTGCTCTTCGCGCTCGGTCCGCATGAATTCATCCTGATCACTCTGAGTCAACTCGACCACGCCTCCCCCAACGCCCCCCCCTTGCGCTTCGCTCGATGTAAATGCTTTGGCCATCGCTGCACGAGACCGCTCACTCGCGGCAACCGACTCATGCGCCGCAGCTGCAAGCGAAGCACAAACCGTCGTGAATTCTGGACCGAGCATGCACCACTCGGATCCACCGAGTTTTGTGGCCCGCACCGCGAGCGTGGGATCAAGGCTCTGTTGATCAACTCCGAACATGACTCCACCTGAGAGTTCTGCCGAACGCTCGCTGACAAACTGCCGCCACGGGGCAATCCACGAAATGCACGGCACACCAGCGGCTGGCACGACTGCCGCAATGAGCTCTTCAATTTTCGCGAGCTCGAGCGCCAGCAGTCGTGCCCGAAACCCCGCGGTCTCGGCGGCATCGCGCATCTCTGCGGCGGCATCCCATGTCGTCACCGCCCCCGACTGAAACTTTGCGATCTTTGCCGCTTGTGCCGCTTCGCTCTCTTTCACAATCCCACTCGCTTCGGTCACCAGGTCATCAAGGACGGTCTGGGCAACATCCATCATCGCGGGCTCGACTCCGGCAGCCACAAGCGAAGGTTGAATCTCGTCAAACTGCATCATGCGAGGCAACACGCCCGCGCCGGCAATGCTCATCCCCGTATCGTCTGTCACAGCGAACGTGATCCCACCAGCACCGCCTTCGAATTCAAACACTCCTCCCGCACTCAGCGCCTCACCCAGCACGAGTTCAATCGGTCCGCTCACTGCTTCACCAACGACGACTGTGGCTACCTCTGCGTGCAGCGTTTGAACATCGCCATCCCTCGTGACCGCTGAGCCTTCAGGGCCCTTCGGCGCGGCGACCTTCCCATCAAACGCGAAATCAATCGCTTCGTGCGCTCGCGTCGTCGCTGCAATTGCGCGCTGAAGATCTGTCTGCCCTTCGCGATCGGAGGGCAGGTCGACGAGGAACATCTCGCGCGAACCGACCCGCTTGAGAATTCTCTCCTTCGCAGTTGGCCACCATCCGCCGATCCACTCCACGCAGATCGCGTCGAGTCGCAGTGCGAGATCGGCTGCCACACGATCGCTCGGCGGCTCCCACGCCCGCTTCAGGGCACCAGGACCATTTCCGATCTCATGTGACGCGAAGGCCCGATGTCCATCCCACCAAATCTTGATCAATTGCACCTGTTGCCGTCCGTTCAACCGTGCGCGTACCGCGTCGAGCGTGCGCAGATCGAGTTCGACCGCTTTCACGCGCGCGGTAGTCCACTCGGCCTCCCCCTCGATCCGGACTGCGTTGTGACGAGCCTCTACTTCACGCCGCCAACGCTGAAGGTCGCCATCGGCGCCCCCAGCGATCGGAGTTGGCGCGGGATGGTTCAAGGTCGCCTCTGTTCGCCTCAGCGGCAGGTTGATCGTTGCTTCTCGAATGCGGCGAACCGCCACCTGTCGTTCAGCGAGGTATTGATCGAGCTGCGGCTGAATCGATGCAGCCAACTCATCGGGGAGTTTCAGACCATTCACGGCATCAAACGCATCAAGATTGCGAGATGAAAAAAACCCTACTGGCATCGCATTGGCGAAGGTGAGGTCTCTGCGAATCTCAAGCAACGTAATCGCGCGACGTACGCCCGCCTCTTGATCGGGCCGCGCGGCCGCGCGAACTGCATCAAGGAGGGGACGCTCAGCCTCATCAATCGCATTCGCAGCCGAACGTGACTTGCTCTGATACGCCCGTGCCTCTTCGATCGTCGATGGATACATCCGTCCAGCTGCCTGCCACTCGGCGAGACGCTCTGCAGCGACTGCAGCGAACCGCTCGACGTAACCTGCATGATCGGCGAGCACACGCGCACGCTGCGCGTCATCGAATCCAGCGGCCTTGAGTTGTGCGTCGAGCTCGGTGCTGCGAAGTGGCTCGACCTCGATTGCGGACGCCGGCGATGAACCGCCGGCCGCGATCAATCCAGCCATCAACACGACCTTCCAGAAGCGATGGTGTGAAAAAGCGTTGAGTACCACGGGAATCTCCTTGCGCTGCGCTCAAGGTTCTACAGTGAGCTCCGAGCGACTCCAAGGCTAGCGCGGTGCCTATCCGTCCCCGCGATCGTTATGCGAGCGTTTCAGTGCGATCGGGATCTTCCGATTGCATGCGCGTCATCACCCGATGCAACAAATCAAGTCCTATAACAACAAACTTCTTTCCCTAGGGAAGATTATTTGCAGGCGTCGCGTCTGAGAGTATGTTGAAGCGCCCTCAAGAGCGCTCATCGGTCGAGCGCGAGGCACTGCTCCTCTCTTTCACAGAAAGAACTTCTCATGGTTACTCGAACTCAGTGTGCGTCAGCAACTCTTCTCGTGGCAGGGGCCGCAACTCTTGTGCACGCACAGAGTCCATC
>SYHM01000137.1 GCA_005799205.1 Planctomycetia bacterium
GGTGATTACAGTCTCAACGCAGTACATCATCGCGCGCGTTGGCGTCTGCAATGCCGCCGTCTTCTTGATGGATCAACAGGGATACCGCCTCGCGGGCTATGTGCGAGACGACCTCGCTCGACGAGCTGCTGGAGGCTTCATTGAGCACCTTGCAGAGGTGTGGTGTGAGCGAATCGCCGCGCACGCAGAGTGTGTGCGATTTGGACCGTGCGATCCACCGCCTGGCCGGTTTGCAGAGTTGGCTGGCCTCCTGCCCGGTCGATCGGTGATGGCATTCGCTTGCCCAGTGCTGCACGAGCAGCGAGGTGGCGCGGTGATTGTGCTCTTCCGCGACGGCCAACGACCGTTCAGTAGTGACTTCGAGAAGGTTGCTTCTGCGGTGGCCCCTGCGCTGGCGAGCAACCTTGCTCGCGTGCAGCGCGTGCTCACACGCGCTCAGCCACAGTGGCCACGTGCGGCTCCCGACACGAGCGAGTGATGAAGAAACTCAGCCACGAGGGGGCAGTGATGGCTCACACCTCACGAGCGTTGCAAGCGTTGTGACGCCTCCAACGACGCGGTCACCGATGCGGACATGCACGGTTGTCTGCTGAGGTCGTGGAACAATGAGCTCTGTTGTTGAGCCAAACTTGATCATTCCAAACCGCTGCGTGCGCGCGAATGACTCTCCGATCTGAACCGGACATACGATTCGCCGTGCGATCGCCCCAGAGACTTGACGAATGCCGATCGGGTCACCCAACGAACTTCGCACGACGACAAGATTGCACTCATTGACCTGTGCGCTTTCGGCAGTACGAGCATCGAGGTATCGCCCTGGGGTGTGACGCATCGACAGGACCGTCCCATCGCAGGGCATCCTGTTGATATGCACATCGAGGACGCTCAGAAAAATGCGAACGACGGTTGCTGGTCCCTCTGTTGCCTCATGGTGTTCGCACTCGAAGACGGCGGAAACAGTCCCATCGGCGGGGCTCACGAGATCAGCTGGGTTGCTGCTCGTGGCGCGCCGAAAGAGCGGATCACGAAAAAACGCAGCGACTGCGATCCAGAGGATGCAGGTTGGAATGATCGCCCAAAGCGATCCCTTCGCAAGAATCACGACCACCACGGCGAGCGCCGTTGCGATCCCCCATTCACGAATTCCGTAGCGGGAGAGAATCACTCCATCGCGCGGCCGACGAAAAAGCCGATGCCGCCGGCGATCAGTGTTCCAGCCGCGAGTGCGCCAACCCAAACCAACATGTCGCCTGTGATCATCGCAGCGAGTTGCGATCCACCACTGAGTCGCGATCCCATCACAATAAGTGCAGACACGAGTACTGCGACAAGCGCAACGACAAGCATGCCAACGCCAAGTCCGCTACCTGCGGTATCGACGGTCGCTGGACCAGCCATCATCGTGCCACCGCCCGACGAAGCCCGCGGGGCCGCAGGTGCCTCTTCTTCGAAGGCACCAGCCATTGCCGGTTCGGCGAAGATTCCACTCGCACTGACGACTGGGGCGCCGCTCGCTCCCTCATCACCTGGATCGTCGAGCAGCGCCGCACCCATTGTGGATTGGTCCGCATCACCGGTCAGGTCGAGCATCCCGCTGCCTGATCCGACGGTTTCAAGGCTTAGCGCGCCCGAGTCAGAGACCCCGCCTCGCGTTGGGAACGCCGCGCTGTCGTCGCGTGACCCTACTCCCGACCGTGCGGCCATCGAGCCGCTCGCATCCGAAGCTGCGGCGCGCGGTGGTGAGCTGGCTCGGCTATCTGCGAGATCGAGGCCAAGTCCGCTCGCTTGCGCCAGGTTGCCCGTTGAAGGACTTGCAAGGTCATCAAGGCCGAGGTCTAGCCCGAGGTCGAGTTCGTCTGAGCTTGGCTTCGCGCCCAGCGATGGGGCGGAGCGTTCGCCACTGTCTGCTTTGGAAGCAGCGGCGGAGTCGGCGAGCGTGAGCGGGGCATCGAGACCATGATCAAGACCATGATCAAGACCAAGATCGAGGCCCAGATCCAAACCAGGCTCCAGACCCGAATCTAGCCCTAAGTCGAGGTCCAATGGCTTCGCATCAGCCCCCGAGTCTTCAAACTTCAGTTCGTCGCCCCCGTTGCCGCTGCGCGACGACTCGCTTCCAACAGCGCCAGAATCGTCGAGGGGAAGCACAAAGTCTCCCACCTCTTCCAAGACGAGTTGATCGATGACCGCCCGCTTGAAATGCACTTGATCGTGCATCTTGAACTCTTCGAGCTGGCCGGATCCGACCAGATTCAACAGTTCTGTCTTGGTCTTGCCGAGCTTCGCGGCCGCCTCGTCGATTGTGTAGAAAAGCTTTGCCATTGTGGGGGGGTCGAAAGTACCTACGCTACGGCTCTCATGGCAGTTGCGCAAGGTGATCGGAGACCTGCCCGGGCTGGTCTGTCCCTCACCAGAACCATCGAGAAGTGGTTTGCTGGGTCAGCGCGGGACCTGCCCTGGAGGCGCACACGGAGCGTTTACGGAACTCTGGTCAGCGAGTTCATGGCCCAACAGACGCAGATCGCAAGAGTGGTTCCAGCGTGGGAGCGCTTCATGGCGAGATTTCCGTCAATTCAAGCGCTCGCGAGTGCCCCAGAGGAAGCCGTCATCGCTTCCTGGCGGGGATTGGGTTACTACCGCCGAGCGCGCAACCTGCACCTAGCCGCACGTGCGATCTGCCATGACCACGGCGGAGTCGTGCCCACGAGCGAGGCCGAGCTACGTGCGCTTCCTGGGATCGGGCACTACACCGCAGGCGCCATCGGATCGATCGGTCATGGCCAGAAGTCCCCAATCGTCGACGGCAATGTTGCGCGAGTCTTGATGCGCGTTCATGGACGCGACGTTGATAGCACCTCCTCCGAGGGGAGGCAGTGGCTCTGGAGCCGCGCACGTGAATTCGTTGAGGACTCTCGGAGTGCTGGCGCCGCCAACGAAGGACTCATGGAACTCGGTGCGATGGTCTGCACCCCACTGAATGCACGCTGTACCGAGTGTCCTATTCGCAAGTACTGCAAGGCAGCCAAGGCGGGAGCACAAGATCGCATTCCCACTGTGCGCAAGCGAAGGGCACGAAAAGTAGTCCATGCGCAGGTGATCATCGCGCGGATCGGTGGTCGTACAGCCCTCGTCCGGCGACCGACTCGAGGGCTGTGGGCCAGAATGCTCTTTCCGCCGACGATTGAGAGCGACCGTGTCATCTCGAAAGGGGCGCTCGCGCGAAGGCTCGGGGTTGCAGTGGACGAACTGCACCTTGGTGAGTCATTCACGTTTCTCGCCACTCATCGCGAAGTGCGATTTCGTCTTTGGATTGCTGGCGCGGCTGCCTCAAAGGTGCTCAAGGCGTCGCATGCGAACGAGTGGACATGGCACTCAAGGAAGGCGCTCGCGCGTGCGTCGCACTCGAGCGCGATGTCGCAGTTGCTCGGCGGGTAGGCTTGCGGTCGGCATGAATCAAAGAGCACCAGTACTTGCGGTCAGTACAAGTGTGTGCAGTGTCATTCTGTTGGCCGTGGCGTCGGCGTGCGAGCCGAAAGAAAACCCAGTGCTTTCGAATGAACAGTTTCGAGGTGAGCGGTACACAGCGAATCAGCTGCTGACCCCTGCGCAGAACCATGAGGTGGTAGACGCGCTTCGAGCAACAGCGGTGGGAATGCCCACTGAGCCGCTGACCGCTGCCCCAGATTCGGTGCGCTGGTCTGACGTGCGCGCGGCGGCGAACGCTGCAGTCAACGCGGCAGAGATGGGGCTCGTGAGTTCGTCGCTTGAAGGCACCACATGGACCTTTGCGATTCTGACTCAGGGGGGGGATCCCGCAACGCTCACAGTTGTCAGACGGGATCCACCAGAGATGTACCTCGCGACCGCAACGGTGGGCACCTTCGGCGAACGGTTCGACAACGCTGAACGACTGGTTCGCGAGTTTCGAATGGCAATGCGTCGGTTTGGATCGCTCAAGCGACCTTCGTAGCAACCTTCGGAGCGACCTCGCGTCGACCACCTTGGACGCGTTCGTACGCCTGCGCAATCTTGAAGAGAATCGGCTCGGCGAACGCCTGTGCTTGCAACTGAATTCCCACGGGCAGGTGTCGTCCACTGCTTTCATCGAATCCAGCGGGCAGCGAGATACCGCAGATACCAGCAATGTTGGTATTGACGGTGTACACATCGCACATGTACATCGAGAGCGGGTCGGTGAGGCCTCCCAGTGGGAACGCAGCTGTCGGTGCGGTCGGTCCGAGGATGACATCGCACTTCGAAAACGCGCCGTCGAACTCTTGTTTGATCAGTCGGCGAATCTGCAGTGCGCGCTTGTAATAGGCGTCGTAGTAGCCCGCGCTGAGCACGTAAGTTCCGAGCATGATGCGCCGCTGCACTTCGCGGCCGAACCCCTCGGCGCGACTCATTGCGTAGAGATCGAAAAGGTCTTGCCCAGCACGCGATGTCGCGCGGTGTCCGTAGCGGATTCCGTCAAAGCGGGCGAGATTGCTGCATGCCTCAGCGGGCGCGATCACGTAGTAGGTTGAGATTCCCACATCAGTCAGTGGAAGGTCGACGTCAACGATCGTGCCGCCGAGGGACTGAAAGATGTCGATCGCGCGTGCGACGGCGTCATTCACCGCTGGCGAGTTTCCCTTGCGGTACTGCACTGGCAATCCCACACGAAAGGTGCGCGGAGTCTCGTCGATGGGCGTGAGCACGTCCTCGACCGGGTGCGGCGCAGAGGTCGAATCGCGGCGATCTTCGCCCGCCATGCACTGGTACAGCAGCGCAGCGTCACGCACGCTGTGGGTGAGCGGTCCGATCTGATCAAGACTGCTGCCGAAGGCCACCAAACCGTAGCGAGACACCCGTCCGAACGTCGGCTTGAACCCGACGATGCCGCAAAGTGACGCAGGCTGTCGAATCGAGCCACCCGTGTCGGATCCGAGCGCTGCAGCGCAGAGATTCGCTGCGACGGCAGCGGCGCTGCCGCCAGAAGATCCTCCTGGAACGCGCGAGTGATCCCAAGGATTTCGGACTGGTCCGTATGCACACGTCTCGCACGACGAGCCCATCGCGAATTCATCCATGTTGGTCTTGCCAATGAGGATCGCGCCAGCGGCGGTGAGTCGTTCAATGACTGTTGCGTCGAACGGCGAGCGGTACTCCTCGAGGATGCGCGAAGAACAACTGGTGCGTCCAACTTGGGTGACGATGTTGTCCTTGATCGCCAGCGGAACACCTGCGAGCGGCCCCACTGGAGAGCCAGCGGCGATCGCGCTGTCGATGCGGTCAGCGGCGTCGCGAGCCTCGGCGGGAAAGACCTCACGGAAGGCATTCAGTGCCGGATTCTGAATCTCAATTCGCTCGAGCTGCGCATCGACTTCTGCGCGCGCAGTCGTCGATCGCGCACGGATTCGATCTCGCAGATCAATCAGGTCACCCTTCATGAGGATTCCCCGCCGATCACCTTTGGAACGACCAAGAAGTCGCCCTCGGTGGCGGGAGCGTTTCGCAGCAGCTCAGCAATCTGCATCGCCGCTTCGGGCACATCCTCCGCAAGTCGATTCGACAGTGTGAGAGGGTGGGCCATCGGCTCGAGTCCAGTTGTGTCGATCGAGCGAAGTTGTTCGATATGTCCGAGAATCGAAGTCAATTCGCGCTGCAACCGTGGCAACTGCTCATCCGATATCGCCAATCGTGCGAGGACGGCGACATGCCGAACTTCGTCAAGCGTGAGTGATGCCTTCGGTTCGCTCATCGGCGAGGGAGTCTAACGGGCAAAGATGAGATATCGTGGTCAATTCGTCATGGATGCTCCGCACCTTTCAATCAGAACTCGTGTTGTGCGGGGGGTGATCGCACTTGGGATGCTCGGCGGGTCGGTGGTGATCTTGATCGGCCTCGCGATGACTCGTCCAGTTCCAGGTTCGAGTGAGCACCGAGAAGATGTGCAGCGCATCGCAGTCTTTCGGCCCGTTCGGCTGAACCTTCCCCGTCAATGGACCGGATATGGAACGGTCAGAGCGATTGAGTCGGCAGATGTCCCCGCGCGAGTCGGTGCAACCGTCGTTGAGATCGCCAACGACGCGCGTGCAGGGATCGTTGTTGCGAAGGGTCAGTTTCTCGTGCAGCTCGATGACGCAGACTTTCGTCGGGCGCTCGACGGAGCAACTCAGCAGATCGCAGCGATCGAATCTCAGCTCGCCGCAGTTACTGTGGAAGAAGATGGACTTCGCAGGCGACTCGCCCTCGCCGCCGAGGACGCTGAACTTGCGAAGGGAGACGAAGCAAGAACGCGCGCAGCGGTCGAGTCAGGAGCAGCCAGTCCTCGTGAGCTCGATCGATCGAGGCAACAGACAATCGCAATTGAGCGCGCACTGGTGATGCTGCAGGAGGCTTTCAATCAACTCACCCCAAGGCGCAGCGCATTGCTCGCGCAGCGCGAGATTCACAGGACTCAGCAGACGACTGCGCAGAGCAATGTTGATCGCTGTCGCATCACTTCACCAATCGGCGGCACACTGCAGGCCATCGATCTCGAAGTTGGCGAGAGCGTTGTGCCTACGCAGGTTGTTGCACGCGTGGTTGATGTTGGGTCGGTTGAAGTCCCCGTTCGCCTGCCGAGTTCTGCACGCGGGACGGTGAAGCTGGGGGATCGCGTTGAGCTCAAGGCCGTCCCGAACACGACTCGCACATGGGAGTCGTCGGTTTCACGAATCGAACCAGAAGATGATCCGCTCGAGCGCACGATGACCGTTTATGTTGACCTCAAAGAGCCCGCAGCCGGCGCAGTCGTGCTCGCGCCGGGTGAGTTTGCAGAGGCGGTCGTGGAATCCCGCGAGTCGATTGAGCGCAGCGCGGTGCCGCGGCGCAGCGTGCGGGCTGAGCGGGTGATGGAACTCGTTGACGGAAGGGTCGTTGCGCGTGCAGTCGTCGTATCGCACCCATTTCGAGGATCGATCGCCAGTTCGGGCATCGCCGATATCGAGTGGCTTGTGCTTGACGAGCCTCTGCCAGATGGAATCGTCCTCGCCATCGACGGGGGTCGGAGAATCGCTCCTGGAACGCGCGTCGAGCCACAGGCGCCATGATCGAAGTCGTTCGCTTCTTCCTTCGCAATCGGGTCTGCGGCGGACTTCTGACATTCGGCCTGATTCTGGGCGGCCTCATTGCATTTGCGAAGATCCGGCGCGAGTTCTACCCAGACATTGATCCAGACTCAGCAAGCATTCTGATTGTCTATCCCGGTGCGAGCGCGCAGGAAATCGAAGATTCGATCGCTCGTCGCGTCGAAGACATCGCCGCCGAGATTGAGGATGTCGATCGGCTCAAGACAACGATCGTGGAAGGCGGTGGTGGTGTTCTCGTGAGATTTGATGGAGGGGCCGATGTGCGTCGGCGCAGCGATGACTTGCGTGATCGGCTCGAGTCGCTGCGCGATCTACCCGCCGAAGCAGAGCGAATTCGGGTCGTCGAGTTTGAGCCGAACATTCCTGTGATTCAGGTCACGGTCTCGGGTGACGAGGACAGTCAAACACTGAAGAGCGCGATCAGGCAGGTCTCAGATGACTTGAAGTCATATTCCGGTATGGGGCAGGTCGTTGTCAGTGGAACGCGCGATGACGAGCTGCGCGTCGAGGTGAGCCACGGCGAGCTTGTCCGTCACGGAATCTCGCTGACACAGGTGGCGAGTGCGATCTCTGCGTGGATGCGCGACATTCCAGGCGGCACCGTGCGGAGCGCCGATGGCGAGACCAAAGTGCGCACGCTCGGGGTCGATCACCGTGCGGACCAGATTCGCCAGATTGTCGTTGACGCGAGCGTCGATGGTGGATTGGTTCGCGTGGGTGACATCGCAAATGTCGTCGAGGGATTCATCGACGACGAGGTTGTGCGAACATTTAACGGCAAGCCGTCGGCGAATTGCACAGTGTTTCGACAGGGAAAGCAGGATGCGGTCGACATGGCGAAGTTCACGCGCGGCTATGTCGCCGCCCGCCGTGGTGAACCACTCGACCCGACACTGAGCGAGCGCCTGTTTGGATCGAGCAGGCTCGCAGGGTGGGACCTCGGTGAGCGTCGCGGCTTGCTCGGACTCTCGATCCAGAAACACAATGATCTCGCCAAGCTCATCGAGGATCGACTCGAGATGCTCACCAGCAATGCACTGCAAGGGGCGGTCCTCGTGTTCATCGCTCTCTTGCTCGGGGTGCACTGGCGTGCGGCGTGTCTCGTCACACTTGGAATCGCCGTCGCAATTTTTGGAACGCTGCTCGTGATGGATCTCTGTGGACTCTCGCTGAACATGCTGACGATGTTCGCGTTGTTGCTGACGATCGGCATCCAAGCCGACGATGCCATCGTCTTCTCAGACAGCATCGATATGGAAGCCTCAGAGCCTGGGGTTGCGATTGAAGCTGGAGTCGTGAATGGCGTCGGGCGGGTGCTCTGGCCCGTCGTCGCGAGCGCCGCGACGACGATCGTCGCGTTCTTGCCGCTTGGGCTCGTTGAGGGCACGATCGGAGATCTGCTGGGCGCGTTGCCACTGGTGGTGGCTCTCGCTCTTTCAATCAGCCTCTTTGAAGCGTGTTTCTTGATGCCTGCGCATATGGCGGGGGCGATCGCGCAAGAGCGCTCAGGGCGTCGCAACCTCATTGACCGCGTGATGGCTCCCTTCGATCGATGGCGAGATCACACACTGTGGCCATCCATCGAGCGTTGGTATCGGCGCATCGCGCTGTGGTGCGTTGACCGCAGATATCTCACGGTCGCGGCAGGGATGTCAGTGTTCGTCATCTCAGTGGCGCTCGTTGTGGGAGGAAGGGTCCCATTTACCTTTCTCCCCTCGGATGACAGCGAGACATTAGTCGTCGACATCCGGCTGCCGCTCGGAACCAGCCTGGCAACCACCAAGAAAGTGGGCGCACGCATGGAGGCTGCGGCGAGGCAGCAGCCTGAAGTGCAGGCGATCACCGCTCTCTATGGCATTAGCGTGAACTATGAGACGGCGAGTGCTGACAATGCGTCGAGCAACATCGTGCAGATGTTCATCGAGCTTGCTCCTGTCGAGTCACGCGAGCGCCGGTCGACTGAAGTAATGGACGCAATGCAAGTCGCAGCAGGTCCACTCGACGAAGCAGAGTTTGTTCGAGTTCAGGAGATCACAGGGGGGCCAGCGGGTTCAGACATCACCTATGAAATCTCTGGGCCTGAGATGTCAGACATTCGAACCGTTGCGGCAGCGCTGAAGTCGATGCTGCTCGAGGTGGATGGCGTTCTCAGTGTCGCGGACGATGACTTCGACGCCTATCCCGAGGCGCAAATCGTCGTGCATCCCGCCGCCGCGGCGCTTGGATTCACGCCAGCTCTTGTTGCAGGGCAAGTGCGCGGCGCGCTCTTCGGTATTGACGCGCACGTGTATAGCGAGAATCGAGAAGAAGTCGATGTCCGGGTGCGACTGGATGACGACATGCGCGCAAACGGGAACATTGTCGATCGGCTGTGGGTGATCTCTCCACGTGGAGTCGCCGTGCCGGTGCGGGAGATCGCCGAAGTCAAAGAGCGGGCGGGGTCGAGCACGATTCGAAGGCTCGATCGGATGCGAACGATCACAGTCACAGCGGACACAGCAGTGGCGACGCGCCCAGAATCTGTAGTCGAGAAGATCACGCCTGCCGTCGATGTGCTTTCAAACGAGCACCCAAGCATCGTCGTGCGCGAGGGAGGCCGGCAGAAGGACCTCAACGAGGCGTTCGCGACCCTGCCTGTGGCGATGGCCGCCGCGCTCGCGATGATCTACGCGATCCTTGCATGGCTCTTTGGGAGTTACACACAGCCCTTTGCGGTGATGCTGTCCATTCCGTTTGGCGTCATTGGGATGGTGTTTGGGCACATGCTTCTTGGATTTGATGTGACATTCCTCAGTTTGATCGGACTCATCGCACTCGCAGGAGTCGTCGTCAACAATGCGCTGGTGTTGCTTGAATTCATCAATGTTGAAATCGCGCTCGGTCGGCCCTTGCGAGAGGCGCTCGTGGTCGCTGGGCAGAAACGAATTCGCGCGATCCTCATGACATCGATCACTGGGGTGCTCGGGCTCGCTCCGCTCGTGCTTGAGCCGTCATTTCAGGCGAGGTTTCTTGCGCCAATGGCGGTGACGTTGAGCGGCGGGCTCGTCAGCGCGACGGTGCTGACACTGATCTTGTTGCCGTCGATGCTGTTCATCATGGATGACATGGGACGAGTCGCACACCGAGTCTGGAACGGTCCCGCCGCGCGCGGGTGAGTGAATGGGGGCAGTACCCTGCGCCATATCTATGAGCAAATCGAAGAAGAGAAAGAAGAGTGGATTCGTCGTCGGGGTTGATCTTGGGGGAACGAACATCACCGTGGGGGTCGTGGATCGCTCGCACGCGGTGGTCGCGTCGGCGAAGCGAAAGACGAAGGCCTCGATTGGACTCGATGGCGTGATCGAGCGGATTGTTGAGACGATCGACCGAGCATGCGAAGAAGCAGGTGTCACCCGCGCGCAGATCGACGGAGTCGGACTTGGGGCTCCCAGCGCCATCGATTTCGATGAGGGAGTGGTCATCAACGCGGGCAATCTGGGATGGAAGCATGTGCCGCTGCGGGCGATCCTTCAGAAACGCCTCGATATGCCAGTCGTGATTGAGAACGATGTGAATGCCGCGATTTGGGGAGAAGCGAAGCTCGGCGCCGCGAAGAGCTGGAACGAGGTCCTCGCGGTGTGGATTGGAACTGGAATCGGAGGCGGATTGGTCTTTGGTGGCGAGATCTATCGCGGACCCTTTCACACGGCGGGTGAGATCGGTCAGATGATTCTCTTTCCGCGGTGCAGCGTGGGGCGTCGAACGCTCGAGGAACACTGCAGCCGACTTTCGATCGTGCGCGCGATGTCGACAATCGCGGGCTTCTATCCGCAAAGCAAGATTCGACCTGCGCTCGCGGCGTGTGCCGATGATGGCGCGATCGGAAGTTCGACGATCGCCGAGTGCTACAGCGCGGGGGATGAACTCGTCGTGCGCGTCGTCGATGACTCGGCAGAGCTTCTTGGGATCGCCATCGCCAACGCGGTGACGCTGCTTTCTGTCGAAGCAGTCGTCATCGGCGGAGGCGTCGCTGAAGCGCTCGGCAAGCGCTACATCTCGCGCGTGCGCGAGTCGTTCGAGTGGCACGTCTTTCCGAGCACACTCAAGAAATGCCACGTCGTCGCGAGTGAACTTGGCGACAGCGCCGGGGTCTTGGGAGCGGCGCTGCTGGTGGGGTGACGCTCAGCGCCCTTCAACCCGATAGAACCCGCGTGGGTTGATCATGAAGTAGCAGTCGTAGGGTTCGAGCGGCGGAAGCGCAAAGTACGGCTTGCCCTGCTCGTCAGTCTTAAGTGCTTCCATCCAGAACCCACCATTCGCCGACGACGATGGCTTCTTGCGCACTCCCTCTTCGCGAATCTCGTTGACGAGGTGGTCAATCCACTTGAGGGCGACTGCCTTATCTGCAAACTCATCCCAATCACCACTCTTGCGTGCTGAGTACATCTTGGCTCTGAACTCTTCGAGCGTGATGCCCATCTTCTTCGCGATGGGGTCAGCGAGACGGCGCTCCCACTCTTTCATCATCTTGACTTCTTGTTCAATGTCGGTCATGTTTCCTGACGCGCTACTCGACATCTGATGGTGAAGGATGATCGCGTTGGGA
>SYHM01000138.1 GCA_005799205.1 Planctomycetia bacterium
GCGGCCTGAATCGCATCGAGCTGCCGCTGCCGCAGAGCAAGCTGCTCATTCTGTCCCTCAAGCAACTGCGCAAGGTCGGCTGAGAGTCGCTCGTCGAGCGTGCGTAGTCCATCAGCTGTGAATCCTCCTGCACCAGCCTTGGGGGGATCGGCGGTTTGCAGACCATCACGCGCAGCTTGCACTGCAGGAATGGTTCGGTCTGCATCCCCGATCGCTTGATCGACGGCGGCCAGCTGCTGGGACCACCACGCTCGGTTGAGGGCACGGTGGTTCGCGGCAAGAATCAACTCGTCAGCCTGTGACTGAGTCCCCTCGATGCGTGGCTTCTCGAAGAGACGAATCGCCAGATGATCCCACCAGGGCGCCTCAACGATCACTTCGATCCGTGCGGCGATCGCGAGGCCAGCGAGGCGCTCCCCAGCGTCCTCGGTCTGGTCCTTCGAGGCCTCGGCACTATCGCGTGCGCTCAGGAGGTCTGCTTCAAGCGCATCGAGCGCTTGTCGGTCGACCCAGTACGACCATCCAATCCAACCTCCAGCGAGTGCAACGGCGAGCGCGCACAGCACAAGGGCCGCGAGGAACAGGCGCCGCGGTTTCGGGGCGCTCTTGGCTGGAGATGGATCGACGGCAGTGATGGTCGTTTCTACGAGTTCGTCAGCCGCACTCGGTGCAGGCTCGTCGGCGATCTCGTCGAGAATTCCCTCGAACGAGGGATCGGTTGGCAGCTCAGAAAATGGGTCTGGCGAAGGGGTTGGGTCGTCAGTCGACTCTGGATTCTGTGGGGTATCCATAGCAGTGTGTCGGGTGAAGCCGTCAGCGCCATTCAAAGATTGCCGCGGCGGGCTTGCTCCTCTTCGAGCGATTGAAAGAGGGCTTTGAAATTGCCCTTGCCGAAGGACTGGCTGCCACGCCGGCAGATGATCTCGAAGAAGAGCGTTGGTCGATCCTGCAGAGGCATCGTGAAGAGTTGCAAGAGGTACCCCTCGTCATCGGCGTCGACGAGGATTCCAAGTTCGCGCACCCGCTGGTGGTCCTCTTTCACGGCACTGTGGCCGTGTGAGGTGAGTTCTTTGTTGACGCGGTTCCACACCGATTCGTAGTAGGAATCGGGGATCGGAAGAAACTCCACTCCGCGACTGCGCAGTTCAGCAACGCTCGAAAGCTCGTCGTCAGTCCGAAGTGCCAAATGTTGAATGCCTGGCGTCATGCCGTGCCAATCGAGATACTCCTGCACCTGACTCTTGCGCTTCCCCTCGGCCGGTTCGTTGATCGGCATCTTGATGAGGTGATTGCCAGAGGCCATCACCTTGCTCATGAGCGCTGAGTACTCGGTCGAGATGTCCTTCTCGTCGAAATGCTTGAACATCGCGAACCCGAGGACATCCTCGTACCACTTCACCCACTCATTCATCTTTCCGAGTTCGACATTGCCGACGCAGTGGTCGACGAACTTGAGGCCGCAAGGGTGGAGCAGATTGAATTGATTGAGCTTGAAATTCTCAACTTTCCGAAACCCTGGAGCGAACGCGCCGCCCTGCTTGAGTGACGGAAGATCGTAACCCCCGGTTCGACTGACGAACGAGTGGACAACGCGGCCGTAGGTCTGAATCCCTGCCATCGTCACCGAGCCTCGCTCATCGTGGACTGTGCGTGGCTCGTACGCAGAGATGCCGCCATTGCGCCGCGCTTGCTCCCAAGCCTTCTGTGCATCGAAGACTGTGAAGGCGACATCCTTGATTCCATCGCCGTGCCGATTGAGTTCTGCGCCGGCAGCGTGTTCTGTGGTCAGCGGCGTCTCGAGCAGGAGCCGGATGTTGCCCTGAGTCAGGAGATACTGCGCCGACTGGCGATTTCCCGTTGAGAGGTCGCTGACCTGTTCGACTTGAAACCCGAACGCGTAGGCGTAGAAGAATGCAGACTGCTTCGCATTCCCGACGAAGAATCGGACATGATCGACATCAATCAGTGTCAATGGGTCAGTCGTAGACCGAGGCGAATCCTTGTCGACAGAACTGAGTGTTGCCATCCACGAATGGTATCGTCTCTCCTCTTATGAGCGACAACGCCCCATCGAAATCAACTGGATCGCGCATCGGTATCTGGATCGGCATCGCGCTTGCGATTGGTGCGGTCTTCGTCGTGGTGATGTGCACGGCCGGTGACCCGAAGTTCACCGAGCCAGCTCCCGATTTCAAAGCCCCGAACAACTGATACGGACTGCCTCGCCTACCCTCTCTGGTTGCCACATGGCTCAACGCACGAACTCTGAATCGAAACGCCTCGAAACCGTCGAACCGGTCGGGAAGCGGGTACTCATTCGAAAGGATGAGGACAAGAAGATCACAAAGGTCGGTATCCACCTGCCCGACAAGATGGAGATTCCCACGCTCACTGGTCGGGTGGTTGCCGTAAGCGAACAGGTCACTCGAGATGCTGACTACTCGGTGCAGCGATACGACCGCGTGCTCTTTCATCCTAAGCATGCGATTCCAGTCGATTTCGAAGGCGATAACCGACTGTTCGTCGTTCCGATTGAAGATGTCGTCGCAGTCTTTCGCAGCGCGGGCGCACACGATTCGTGAGCCTCTCACCCTCGCAGATTCACCCTGGTGCGATCAGCGTCTCTCCGCTTGGTCGTCCCTTTCGAGCGACGATCACTCCGCCGGGTTCAAAGAGTCAGACGAATCGCTACCTGATGCTCGCGGCACTTTCGGCTGGCACCTCGACGCTGCATCGTCCGCTGCGTGCGCTCGACACCGATCTCTTCATGGACGCGCTCGACGCGATGGGCCTTTCGATCGCGCGTGAAGACGATTTGGTGCGCGTGACCCCCAGAGGTGCTCGCGCAAGTGGAGGCGTTGCAGTCAACCTCGGTGACGGAGGGACTCCAACCCGGTTTCTCATGGCGATCGCCTCGCTCGCGCGGCGGCCAGTCACAGTCGATGGAAGTGAGCGCATGCGTCAGCGTCCGATTGCGGAGGGGGTTGAGATGCTTCGTGCGCTCGGAGCGCGCGTCGACTACCTCGAAGCAGAGGGACGGTTGCCCGTTCGCGTCGGCGGAGGTTCGATTCCGATCGGCGGAACGCTTGAAGTTGGGAGAACGGCGTCGAGCCAGTTCGTCTCTGCAGTCCTGCTGCTCGCACCGCGCCTCGAGCGCGGAGTCGACCTCTTCGTCACGGGGGAGTCGCTCACGACACCGTCCTACGTTGAGTTGACCCTCGATGCGATGAGATCGTGGGGGATCGCGTTTGACCTCTGTCGAGACGCACAAGGTCGGCTCACCCGTATCACGGTGCCTCCAGCATCGCTGGCAGCCTCGGCACGCTCAATCGAACCTGACGCAAGCAGTGCTGTGTACTTCCTAGGCGCGGCGGCACTTGTTCGAGATGCACGCATCACCATCGCGGGATTGCCTCGACTCTCGATGCAGCCAGATGCCGCGTGCTTGCGTGCGCTTGTGTCGATGGGTGCGCATGAATGGTCAGGCCCGCACGGCATGGGACTCGAGGGAACTGCGACCCTCAATGGGGTCGACCTCGATGGATCGCAGTGGCCAGACGGCGCGCTCTGCGTCGCAGCCGTTGCATCGATGGCGAGAGGACGCACGCGAATTCGAGGACTCGAAACACTGAAGGTCAAAGAGTCAAACCGCATCCAAGTGCTCGCTGAAGAGTTTGCAAGGCTTGGCACTCACGTTGAGACAACGGATCACTCGATTGTGATCGATCCGCACAAGTCATCGCCACGCCCAGGAGTTGTCGATCCGCGTGGTGATCACCGCATCGCAATGACGTTTGGAGTCCTCGGGCTTGTGCGTCCAGGTATCTCGATTGCGGATCCCGGATGTGTTGCAAAGAGCTACCCACAGTTCTGGTCTGACCTCGCTCGGCTTGCCGAACCGCCGGCTGGATAGACTTGTGCACTCCTGATGGGTCCATTTCTCTTCTTTGCACGCAGGCTCTTGCGCTCCCCAGGATCGTTGGCGCTCACACTGGTGTTCGCGACGATTTCTGCGGGTGGGCTTGGCGCTGGCCTGCTCGCACTCGCACCGATTCTTCGGCTCTTGCTTGGGACGAGCGCGAGCACCCTCCCACAGATCGCTCAGCAGTACAACGCATCGCACCCGTGGATTCCGATTCCTGAGTCAGTGATCGCACTCTTGCCGCTCGAGCGGATGGATGGAGTCCTCTTGGTGCTCTCGGGGGTTGCGGCGATCACGCTCGTGGGGGCGCTCGCGAATTTTCTGCACCAGTACATCTCAATCAGTCTGTGTACACGCATCGTCGCCCGCGTGAGGCTTGACGCTTTTCGCCACGCGCTCCGCATGCCGCTCAGTCAGATTGTCGATCGGGGACCCGCCGAGTTTACGAGCCGCATCGTTCGCGATGCTGCTGAACTGCAAAGCGGACTCGTGGCACTCACGAGTCGGACAGTTGCGCAACTGACGAAGGGAGCAGCTGCGCTCGCAGTGGCGATCATCTTTGATTGGCGCATTGTCGTTGTGGCGGCGGTTGTCGGTCCCATTCTTGCCATCGTGTTGCGAAAGACAGGTAAGCGCATTCGCCGTGGACTGCGTGGCGCTCTCAAGAATCAAGAAGTCTTGTTGCGCGTAGCGGGCGAGAGTCTGCAGGGGTCTCGCGCGGTGAAGACTGCAACGGCTGAGGCGGACATGGTTCGCAGGTTCAATCACGCAAATGAGATGGTGGTGCGAGAAGAGTTACGCGCACGGACTGCCCGCAGCGTCGCTGGGCCACTCGTTGAAACAATCGCGATCTTTGCGGTCATTGGTCTCTGTGTGCTGGTCGTTCGCGAGATCATCCGTGGCACGATGACTGTTGACGAGTTTGTCCTCTCGCTCGGCGCCCTCGCGGTGGCCGGAGGATCGGTGCGTCCAATGTCAGGGCTCATCGGTGATATGCAGGCAGCAAGCGCTCCGGCACAGCGATTGAAGGAGACTCTCGAGCTCGTCACAGAGCCGCGGCGCAATCGAACCCAACCAAGTCTGCCGCGTCACAGTGCGTCAATTCGGTTCGAGGAAGTGACGTTTCGCTATCCAAGTGCCGAAGCGCCAACGCTCCGTGCGCTTTCATTTGAGGTGCGGCACGGAGAGCACATCGCAGTGGTTGGTCCCAATGGATGTGGAAAGACGACGTTGCTTTCGATTGTGCCTCGAATGCTTGAGCCTCAGGGGGGACGGGTGCTCGTGGATGGTCGCGACATCAGCGGCGTCACGCTGCGAAGTCTGCGCCGGCAGATCGGAGTGGTGACGCAGGAGTCGATGCTGATTCGAGGGACGATCGCAGAAAACATCGCACTCGGATCGAGCAGCGTGCATCTGCGCGGTGTCTCGCGAGATGCGATTCGTGCAGCTGCACAGCGGGCCCACGCGAGCGAGTTCATTGAGGCGCTTCCTGACGGATACGACACGCTGGTTTCGGAGCAAGGGGCAAGCCTTTCTGGGGGACAGCGTCAACGAATCGCAATCGCACGCGCAATCGTCCGCGACCCATCCATCCTGATACTCGATGAAGCCACGAGCCAGATCGATGCTGAGAGTGAAGCGCAGATCAACAAAGCGATTGAGGAGTTTGGCCGTCAGCGCACGGTCATTGTCGTCGCGCACCGCCTCTCAACGATGCTTGCCGCCGATCGAATTCTGGTGATGGAGCAGGGCAGCCTCATCGATTCGGGAACACACGCCGAGTTGATCACCCGTTGCGATGTCTACGCGCGCCTCGCTCGCGCGCAGTTGCTCCACGGGAATCACGCGGATGTTGCGCCGCTCAAGGCGTAGTGGGTGGCTCTGCAGGCAGAGCGGGTGACGGCGCTGGAATCGTCGCGGCGGCTGGCTGAGTTGGCGTGACTGGCGTGACCTCTGGAGGTGTGACACTGACTGGCACAGCAACTGCAGCGTGTGTCGGCGCAACTGGTTCAATTGCAGGCACCGCGATAATCACCGGTCCTCGTGTTGCCGCCCAGATTGCATACACGAGGGCGAGCATGCAGATCGCTCCAACAATCGCGAGCCAAAACTGTAGTGCCTTTTCGAGGCGATCAGATTGTGCCACTCGTCGTTGCGTCGATTGCGCCAAGAGCTCAAGCGCGCGTGACTGACGCTCGCTCGTAGCCGCAAAGGTCGAAATCGCTCCGGCAGTCTCGCGAAGGCTTTCCGCCACGCGCACGCTCACCTCATGATTCAGGTCGAGTTGCTGTTGGATGAGTCCGAGCACTTGCGTCTGCCTGTCGGACCCCTCTGAAAGGTGCACGAGGCTTCGCTCCAACGTTTGATCGCGGTGTCGCGCGCGGGCCGCATCTTCGACGAGCACATCGAGTACTTGTCCCTGTTGGCGCGCGAGTTGCGGAAGGGCATTGAGGGTCGTCGAGAGCGATGCCACGACATTGTCGAGATGCGCTTGCGTGTGTGCCTGCGTGGAAAGCTGATCTCGAAACTGTCCAAGCAGATGTTCGCCGTCGAGTGGCGCGGCGCGGTCACGTTGAATCACCTGTGACTCGCCCGACGTCCCCGCAGGACGCACGACAACCTCAGTTGTGGCTGGTTGCTGCGCTCCAAGTCCGAGGATTCGCCGAAAGAACATCCTGATTGACATGCTTCCACTACTGTATCGAACCGTGACAGTGCGTGGATTTTCATGGCATGTTGGCGCGTCGAGAGTGCTCTGCAGCTTCTGGCTGCTCGTCGCACTCTCGTGTGACAGAGGTCATGAACCAGCGGCGGCGGTCGGCACGGGAGTGCGCGTCGCGTCGCTCTCACCAGGCGTGACCGCAACAATCGTTGCGCTCGGAGCGGAAGCGAGACTTGTCGGTCGCACGCCCTGGTGTGAAACGACTGGAAGTGCCGCAGTCGTCGGCACGCTGCTCGACCTCGATGCAGAGGCACTCGTCCGTTCACTGCCAACGGTGATTGTGGTGCAGCCTCCTGCGCAGGGAGTCGATCCCTCGCTGGCACAGCTCGCGCAGGCACACGGGTGGGTGATGGTTCCAGTGCGCATCGACTCGCTCGCAGATGTTCGAGCATTGATTCCGCGGTTGTGTGAGGCGATTGTCGATCAGTCGATCGACGGCGATCGCGAGGCGCTTGCTGCACGCGCCGCGGCACTTGATGCGCGATTCAACGAGGCGCTCGCGCCGTTGCCAGAGGTGCAGCAGGCTGGGCGGGTGCTTGTCATCCTCGCTACAAACGAAAGTGCCGATCCGATGGCCTTCGGTGTAGGCACCTACCTCGGTGATTTCGTTCAATCGATTGGAGCCACCAACGCATTGTCGGACGCTGGATATCCAGCACTCTCGGTTGAGGAACTCGTGCGAAGTGGGGCGGACACTCTTGTCGTACTCGGCTCTCAAGGGGATGAAGCCGCGGCACAACTCCGAGCTGCGATGCCAAAGGCCTTTGTGTGCACGCTCAGGTCGCAGTCGCTGGTCCAACCTGGAGCTGGAATGATCGATGGGCTCCTGCAACTTCGTGCGAAGATCGCCAGTGCGAGTGCCTATCACGTGCAAGCAAAGCGGAGTCCGAACCCATGAGCCGCCGTCAATTCACGGGCGTTCTGCTGCTTTCGTCCTTCTTGCTCGCAGGAGTTGTGTTTCGCCTGCTGATCGCGCGCCAAGTCAATGCACATGGATTGCGGCTCGAGTGGCCGACGACCGACATTCTTCAACTGCGTGTTGGTGCTGTCGAGTCGGCCCTTCTTGCAGGTGGCGCGCTCGGGCTCAGCGGACTGCTTTTGCAGGCGCTCCTACGAAATCCACTAGCGTCGCCCTTTCTCTTGGGGCTATCAGCAGGGGCAGGTCTCGGTGCGACGCTGGTCATGTTGAGCGCAACGGCATTCAATGCTGGAGTGGTGGGTTGGCTGTTTGGCGCGCTTGGAATCGCGGATGGTGTTGTCGCGGGCACGCTCGGATCACTTGTCGTCTTGGCAGTCGTCTACGCGCTTGGTCGGCGTGATGGCAGGATCGATCCGCTCACCCTTGTGCTCTCTGGCACGGTCGTCTCATCGATCTGCGGAGCACTCACCCTCTTGGCGCAATCACTGCTGCCGCCATCGAGTCGTGGTGATTCGTGGATGTGGTTCATGGGGCAGATCCCCGAGGTCCCTTCGCCGGGATTGGCCTTGTTGACGGCGATGCTGTTGCTCGGCATGGTCATCGTCGCATGGCGCAGCGGCCGCGCGCTTGACGCGGCGAGCACGAGCGATGATGAAGCTGAGAGCCTTGGAGTCTCGCTCAAACACCTTCGGGTCATGCTCTTCGTTGGAGCTGGAGCCCTCGCATCTGCGAGCGTTGCACTGTGCGGTCCGCTCGCCTTCGTCGGATTTGTCGCACCGCACATGAGCAGGCTTGTCATCGGAGCGCAACACCGAGCGCTTGTCCCAGCAAGCGTGGTTGCAGGTGCGGCCCTGCTGGTGTGGGCCGACGCCATCCGGCAAGTGATCGACTTCGGCGCAGGCCGGCTTCCGATCGGAGTGCTGACTGCGCTCATCGGCGGCCCTGTGTTTCTTGGCGTGCTTCGATCGCGGCGCCTCGTGCCGGGAGGGTGGTCATGTTGACAATCGATGCGGTTTCATTTCACTACCGCGGGGTGCGCGCACTCGAAGCGGTGACGGTCGCCGGCGCGCCCGGCAAACTGATCGCTCTCGTTGGTCGCAATGGAAGTGGCAAGAGCACGCTGCTACGACTTGCAGCGGGATTGCTTTCGTCGACGCGCGGGTCGGTCCGCTGGAGCGGACTTGATCTGCGGACTCTGTCGCCACAGCAGCGGGCGCGCAGCATTTCCTATGTGTCACAGCGCCCCCAGCTCTCGATTGCGCTCTCAGTGGTTGAGTCGATTCGGCTTGGACTCTTCTCAGCGCAGTCAGACGGATTGGCTAGGCAGCGCGTCACCGATTCTTGTGTCGAGCTCGGGCTCGACGGGCTCGCGGATCGTCCATTTCATGAACTCTCTGCGGGTGAACAGCAGCGCTGTCTGATCGCGCGTGCGCTTGTGCAGCACCGTTCGGGCGGACTGCTCGTGCTCGACGAGCCCTTTTCGAACCTTGATCCCGCAGAGGCGAGCCGCGTCGCGCGGGTACTTCGAGCACGTGCGCTCGGTGGGGGACTCGTCCTTGTGGCGATGCACGATCTGACGCTTGCCGACCAGATCGCAGATCAAGTCTGGTTGCTCGAGCGTGGGGCACTCCTTGCCAGTGGACCGCCATCGCAGGTGCTGACGACTTCGAGACTCTGTGAAGTATTCAGTTGTGAGTTCGCCCGCGGCCCCCACGGGATTACGCTCTGCGCGCTCGCAGATCGCGCTCGCTAAGATTTCACTCGTTCATGATTCAGAGCATCGTCATCTTCGTCGTGATCTTGGTTCTGAAGGCTGTCCTGACGGCAGTCGCGAAGTCGAAGGAGGATGCACGGAAGGCTGCCAGCCGCGGAGCGCCACTGCAGCCAGGACGACCCCCGCTGACCCAAGTGGCTCAATCCCCAGCCGCACCTCGCGCGCTGCCCGTCGCATTCGAATCGCAGAGCAACGCTGATTTGCAGTCCGATGCTCGTCGCCGCGGCCACATCCATCAACAAGCGCCAGTGAAGTCAGCGCCGATGCACGAATCGGAGGGTGAGTCGACCTACGATCAGCTCGCTCAGACCGTTGCGGCCATCCACCGTGGGATGCTGACAAGGAACGCCAGTGAGCCTGTGGTTCCAATCACGGTGCCGCCTCCAGCGGCCAAGGCGGTCGAGAGTCCCAACTCCAAAGTGCGTCGCGCGGTCGCGCTCAAGAACAGAGCCACCCTTCGTCAGGCGATGATCATGCAAGAGGTACTCTCGCCACCACTCTCGCTCCGAGTGGTTTGAGTGTCGATTTGTCGCGATCTCGTCGCGATCTGCTGCGAAATGCAGATTCTGCTATTCTCGCCAAATCATGATGGATATCCGAAAGCTCAAAGAACTTGTCCGGCTCATGGTCGAGAACGACCTCACAGAACTCGATCTACGCGACAAGGACGAGCAAGCGACCCTGAGGCGGCAAACCACGTGCTCGCCTCCGCAGGTCGCCATCCATAGCGCCAGCGATGACGAAGTTCCAGCGCCGATCCAGCAGACGGCACCTCAACCCGTTGCCGCGAAGGTCGCGCCAAAGGCAGCTGACGGTGAAGCTGGGTTGGTGGCAATCGAAAGTCCTATGGTGGGCACGTTTTACAGCGCCGCTGGCCCAGATAAGCCCGCGCTTGCGTCAGTCGGCACCAGCGTCGACGAGGAAACTGTTGTTTGCCTCATCGAAGCGATGAAGATCTTCAATGAGATCAAGGCTGAGCGCAGCGGATCGATCGCAAAGGTGCTCGTCAAGAATGGGCAGGCAGTGGAGTTCGGGCAGAAGCTCTTTCTTGTTCGGCCCGCGTAACTCCAAAGAGCCCCATGTTCAAACGAGTACTCATTGCCAACCGAGGGGAGATTGCCCTTCGGATAATTCGCGCGTGTCGCGAACTCTCGATCGAGTCGATTTGTGTCTATTCGAGTGCCGATGCAGGCGGACCGTGGCTCGAGCAGGCGACTCGATCGATCTGCATCGGTCCAGGCCCATCCAAGGATTCGTATCTTCGCATCGAACGCATCATCGCCGCAGCCGAAGTCTCTCATGCCGATGCGATCCATCCTGGATACGGATTCCTCTCAGAGAACGCGCACTTTGCTGAGGTCTGCCGAGACTCAGGATTCGAGTTCATTGGACCGAGCCCCGAGGCGATGGCGGCACTCGGCGACAAGGTGAATTGCAAGCGACTCGCCAAACAATCTGGCACGCCGATTTTCCCGGGAAGCGATGGGGGGATCGAAGAGATCGACGAAGCCGTCAAGGTCGCCGCAGAGATTGGCTATCCAGTCATCGTCAAGGCCTCGGGCGGCGGCGGTGGACGTGGGATGCGCGTGGCCTTCGATGAGCAGGCGTTGCGTAGCGGTATCGAACAAGCGCGGCAGGAAGCGCAGGCAGCCTTTGGTAATCCCATGGTCTTCGTCGAGAAGTATCTCGAAGCAGCGCGCCACTTTGAAGTCCAGGTGATTGGCGACAAGCATGGCAACGCAGTTCATTTGTATGAACGCGACTGTTCGAGCCAGCGCCGCCACCAGAAGTTGATCGAAGAGGCTCCAGCGCCTGGGGTCGATCCGGCCAAGCGCGAGAAGGTGTGCGCTTCGGCCGCTGAACTGATTCGCCGGGCAAAGTACGCCGGAGCAGCGACATGCGAGTTCCTGATGGATCCCCAGCAGAATTTTTACATGCTCGAGGTGAATACTCGCGTGCAGGTTGAGCATCCGATTTCTGAAGCGATCACCGGAGTCGACATCGTGCAAACAGGAATTCGCGTTGCTGCGGGCGAAGCACTGCCATACAAGCAAAGCGACATTCGGATCAATGGACACGCGATGGAGTTTCGCATCAACGCCGAAGACCCCGCGCGCAACTTCATGCCTCAGGCGGGGGTCATTGAAACGTGGGCTCCGCCAGGAGGGCCAGGCATCCGCCTCGATAGTCACGTGCGTACTGGATACCGCGTTCCACCGAACTACGACTCGATGATCGGCAAGCTCATCGTGCACGCGCCCGACCGCGAGAGTTGTATTCGGCGCTCACTCGGTGCGCTCGGCGAGTTCAAGATTGGGCCGATTCGTACGACGATTCCGCTCTATCAGAGATTGCTTCAAGAGCCCGCGTTTGTTGGGTGTCGTCACGACATCAAGTATGTCGAACGACTGTTGGCCGCATCAGACTCCAAGCCTTCTCAGTCGACGGTATGATTCGCCCTTTGCGCGAGTCACAATCGCGGGCGTAGCTCAGTGGTAGAGCGTCGGCCTTCCATGCCGAATGTCGAGGGTTCGAATCCCTTCGCCCGCTTCAGTCAAAAAGGCGACACTTGCGTGTCGCTTTTTTTCTTCCGCGGGCGTGGTCGCGGCCTTCAGCCGCGACCCGTGCGCCCCCAAGCGGGCGCACAAGTGCTTCTGCCTCGGCGTTGCCTCCTCTCGAATCCCTTCGCCCGCTTCAATACGTTGGTACCCGCGGGTCGATTTCGAGTGCCCACTGATGAATCCCTCCTGCAAGGCTTCGAACATCCTCAAACCCCGCGTGACGCAGCGCCGCGGTGACCTGCATGCTGCGTCCACCCTGGTGGCAATAGACCACCACGGGCGATTCCTCATGCTCGCGTAACTCGTCGATGTGCCGACTCAGCGACTGCATCGGCGCGTGGATCGACCCTTCAATCGACGCGAGTTCGCGCTCCGCATCTGTACGACAATCAATCAGCACGATGCACTCACCCTGCGTGCGCCTTCGATGAACTTCGTGCGGCGAAATCTCCCACTCGGCTTTGAATGGATTGTTCGGCGAAAATCCTTGAGAATGTGTTCCACTCATAGATCGCTTACTCCCTGTGGGCACGGTGGCACTGAAGGCAGTCTGCTCGCAACGCGCTCATCATGCTCGTGGCCTCGTCGAGCCGCCCCGCGCCAAGGCACCATTCGAGACGGCCGGCATCCCGAGCGGCCTGCGCGAGCCACGCGCGCGCTTGCGTGACCGCGAGGACTCCACACGAGTGGTCCTGCGCCTGCACCGAGAGCACACGAAAGAGGTCGGCGAGTCTCGCCGCGTCCATGACAGCATTCGACTCCCTCTCGCTTGGTGACTGAGGCCAACCTTGCTGTTCGTGCTCCAGCAGCGCATCGAACGCCTCGTCGATGGCCACCATCGACGCCACGAGCGAGTCAGGCGGCGTGATCGCAGGAAGCTCAGATGATCCCGCGTCGATCACCTCGGGAGCGAGGGGGTTCGCCGCCCGAACACACTCCCAGAGCCGTTCGAACGCTGGAGACGTTCCCGCGATTCGCATACACTGAATTGCCTGCTCACGCGAAAGCCAACCCAGTGAAATCGCGATCGTCGCCGCAGTGGCTGCGCTCCGATGCTTGCCGTGGTGGCAGTGAAGGTAGATCGGTTTGTCAAGGTCGCGGGCCGCTCGTACGAGCTGCGCCTTGCGCGCGTCATCGAATCCGTCGTAGCCAACGGGAAGATGAACCGAACGCATCCCATATGCCCCGATGCGCGCTGCATCAGGAGGTGCGCCGTCAACCGATAGCACCGTTCTCACGCCAAGAAACTGCAGCGAGTCATATCCCGCGTCACCCTCGGGAGCACTTCCCGAATAGAACCCGTCATAGAAGCGAACGATGTTGCTTAAGCCTGGGCGCTCAAAGACGGTCGGTTCGTCCTGCGCGCACGCCTGAAACACGCTCGCGCCGCCCAGGACGACGACGAAGGCAATCGACCAGCGCATGATCACACGGACGAATCTCCATAGGTCACACGGCGCGAGCATCGGCGATTTCTGAGAGAGTCAAGTAGTCGGTGTACCCAGTGGGACCGTGCGTGAAGAATGTGGAAGGATTGGCTTGATTCCACGCCGCTCCGCACTGAATCCTCTCTGCAAGGTCTGGGTTTGCGATGAACGGCCTCCCGAACGCAACCGCATCGACGCCTCCTGCGCTCACAGCCTCTGCAGCCTCGTGCGCCGAGAATCCGGCATTGGCGACGAGTGGTCCGTTGAACCGTTCGCGAATCACCTTCACCATGTCGATGCGCGCGCGAGCCACCTCATCTCCGCGCATCACATGCAGAAATGCGAGGTTGAATTCATTCAGCCGCGACACGAGCGACGAATAGGTCGTCACAGGATCGCTCTCAGTGATGTCCTTCGAGGGATTCAGCGGTGAAATGCGCACCGCCACTCGCGAGGAGTCCCACGCATCGCACACCGCTTGCAGAATCTCGACGAGCAATCGTGCGCGGTTTTCGCATGAGCCGCCGTATTGGTCGGTTCGTGTGTTGCTGCCGTCGCGAAGAAACTGCTCGATTAAATAGCCATTCGCTGCATGCACTTCAACGCCGTCGAAGCGAGCAGCTCTCGCGTTGAGCGCCGCGCGTCTAAACCCACCAATGATTGAAGCAATCTCGTCTGTCGCAAGGGCACGGGGCACGACATGAGCGACCGGACCCTCAGCAGAGTTGAACTTGGAGTGCACAATCGCGAGCGCGCTGGGGGCAACCGGTTGTGCTCCGCCATTGAGCAGTGGGTGACAAGTTCGTCCACCGTGCCACAGTTGCAGAAAAATGCGACCGCCGCGCGCGTGAACGGCGTCGGTTACGACCCGCCACGCCGCGACTTGGTCCGCGGAGTAGATGCCAGGTTCGCTCACGAAGGCACAGTTGCCTTCCATCACCATGGTCGCCTCAGCGATCAACAATCCAGCTGACGCGCGTTGCGCGTAGTGGGTCGCCATCAGTGCGGTGGGAGTGTGTCCTGGAGCCCTGCACCTCGTGAGTGGAGCCATGAAGATGCGGTTTGGGCAGTGAATCGCGCCAACCCTCAAGGGAGAGAACAGCGTCGGCATCGAAGCGTGACCTCCGTACATCACTCGGTCGTGTTGGGAGTCTTTTCGACCCACCGCCACAGCGTCAAATGCTGCGACTCTGAGGCCGAGGGCAGCAACTGAAAGTCGGATTCGGGATACCGCGCATCAAATGGGGTGGACCCACTGAACCGTCGAATCGGTGCCACGACAAGCATCGCAGGAACCCATGCGGGTTGAAGCGCCGCTTCTGCGACGAGCGAGTTGGGGGTCGACGTGCTCTCGAGTGCGGTGGCGTACGAGGGGTAGCATCCGCTGTCTCGCGCGATCCCTGCGGCAAGGTGCAGATTTCCGAGGTAGTTGGCGTTCGTCTCGACTTGCCCTCGTGCAACTTCAACAAGCACAACCGGCCAATTGCGACGATCGAGTCCTGTGAGCGATGGCTCCTGCGGCGAGTTCACCACTGAGCTCGTCGCTGCACAGAGCGCCGGAAGCGGATCGGTGCCAAGGCCGATGAGTGTGTTCGTGTCGTTGCGGCATCCGCCAACAAAGACCGCAGCCGCTGCGGCAAGCGCCACCGTCAGATGCGCCGAGCCCGCACGAATGAACTCACTCTTCAAGATCCCACCCCTCTGCGCGAAGCGCCTGTGAAACTACTTCGGTGTCCATGCCCCGGCGAGCAAGGCTCGTCGCAACTGCGTACGCAGTGCGCTTGCCGCGCTTCGCGATCGCCCTGCGCGCCAGCGCGAGCGCTTCGCGCATTGCGTGCGCACTACCTGCGACGCGTCGCGATTCACGAGCGGCGCGCGGGGCATCGATTCCTTCCGCCTCGAGAAGAATCTCGAGAGACTCCTGCGAAAGCCCACGCCGCTGCCGGGTCACGCTCTCGGCTCGAATCGCAGCATGTACATCATCGTTCAGCCATCCATCTGTCTTGAGTTCTGAGACGGTGCGCGAAACAACCGCGTCGTCGAAACCCTTGCGAGTCAGTCGGGCCGAGATCGTCGCGGCATTGTGACTGCTCCGTGCGAGGACTCCCATCGCAAACTCGCGGGCGTCGCGGTGAGTGACGAACTCGCGAACGCGCCGGGCGAGGGCCGCCGTCCAAGCGGCTCCCTCTCGCACGCGGAGTTCGGTCAGCGACTCGCGCGGAAGTCGCGCAACTGCACGGGTGGATCCCTCAAGAAACACCTTCGCCCACCGTGGGTCCTTGCCGTCACTTTCGAGGCGGTCGATGGTTGGAACGGCTCGCCGGGTCATGTCAACTCATCAAGAAACGAATTGATCTCACTCATGGCGTGCGAGTCTCCACACCCCCGCGCACGATCAAGTCCAGCGCGAAGCGACAGCACAGCTTCGTCGAGCCGATTGGCTTGTTGAAGCGCGCGGGCTTTGTGGTAGTAGGCGTAGCAGTAGTCAATGTCGACTTCAAGGGTCTTGTCGAACCAAGCAATCGCAGCGACCGTGTCGCCTGCCTTGAGGTACTCCTGTGCCATCCCGTAACGGCAAAATGCATCGCTCGGATCATCTTCGAGCATCTTCTGGAGCAACTCAATTCGCCCTTGACTCATGCGCGCACGGTACCACCCTGCGCTACCCTTTTGAAGATGAAGTCGTGCGTCTCGTGTCTCATGAAGTCCTGTTCACTGCTCGGAGTCATGGCCAGCGCAGGGTGTCTCTCGGATTACACAGCCGTCGACACCACGGATCGACGCCCGAAGGAGTTGCAGGTGAGTCACTCCGTCGGGGGTACGCACTGGCGCACACTGGTTGCTGACGGCACTTGGTTCGCTCCGTACGGCAGCTCGCTGCTCTCGCTCGTTCCAGACACGGGCGCCAAACTCGATCAAATCACCTGCATGCCGGTGGGCAAGTCGGGCGCGCTCGTCGACCTGGTGCTCTTTCGAGGTGACTTGATCGGTGTCCTCGACCGAACAGCGGTAATTCGGATCGATAGGGCCAATCCTCGGGCGCTCATGGTGATCGAGAGCATCTCAGAACGGACTCTTGGAATCCGTCCTGAGAGCGTCTCGGTGGTCGGTGATGAGCTGTACGCAAGTGGACTCGGGGGCATCGTGCGTCTCGACACTGGTGAACGATTTCTTGCAGGCAGCGACGTGTGCGGTCGAGTCGTTCTCAGCGCGCACGGATTGGTGGCGACACGCAACCGCGAGATTGTTCGTCTCGACGATGGATCCACCATCGGGCGCGCAACGGACTTGCAACCTCTTGATTCGAATCGTGGCACACCGGGGTTGATCGCGTTTGTGTACCAGGGTCAAGAGAAGGCCCGAGTTGGCATCCTTGATGCCGACTTGCAAGAGGTGGCCGCCGAAGTCGTCTCTGGCACCGTCAGTCACCTCCGAGAGCTCGATGGGCGCCTGTGGGCGGTGACTCCAGCCGGAATCACGACGTGGAAGATGTCGAGTGGTGCTCTCAGCGATGCGAGAGAGATACGAGTACGGGGGGCAATCGACATCGACATCGCCGACGAGAACACCTATGCAATCGCGGGCACTTTTGGGCGCTCGCTCTACCGCTTCGAGGCGGATCGGCGCGGACCCGCCGATGAGTTCTTCGCGGCAACGAGAGAGCCCGGCCGATTGCAACGGGTGCTCTCCGATGGACGGCGCGTCGTCGCTGGCAGTGATGAAGGGAATTGGCTCTACCTCTCAGGGGGCAGTTGTGAATTGAGCGCGAACCCGATCGAGACGGTGAATCCACCGAGTTCGACGGTCATCGGTTCATTCGGCACGGCTTCGATCGAGGGGGCGGATCGAGACCAGTTCACGATTGAAAGTGCGTCGCGGGTGGTCATCGATGGAAAGGGGTTCCGGCAGGTGATTCAGATGCCGCAAGGGGCACACGCTCGAACACTCGCGCTCGTCGGCGATGACTTGTGGATCGGTCATGACGATGGGATCGATGTCTGGCGACTTGCGAACGCAACGATGACTCGCGTTGGTCGTGTGCGACTCCAAGGTCCAGTGACGAACATCTACCCACGTCGCACGCTCGATGGCGCGACGTGGGTCAGCTTGTTTGGAGGGATGGGAGTTGCGATGTGGCACTCGGTCGATGTCGACCCAGTGGCAACTCCCGCCTCGGCGTCGACGACCCCAACGGCCGCGCCATCGGCCGCGAAGTAGGGCGCGAGCGGTTGAGGGTCAGGCTTACGCCTCCGAGCAAAAGCGCTGGCAAATGGAATCGGTCGCGCACGTGTTGCCGCGGGCCTTGCACACCGCTCGGCCATGCGCGATGAGGAGGTGCGAGAGCCGACACCAATCCTTGCGTGCAAAAAGCCGCATCAGGTCGCGCTCTATGGTGAGCGGCTCGCGATGTCGTGAGAGTCCAAGTCGCTGCGCGAGTCGCATCACATGCGTGTCAACGACGACCCCCTCATTCAGGCCGAACGCATTCCCAAGCACGACATTGGCAGTCTTGCGCGCGACACCACGCAGTTGCACGAGCGCCTCCATTGTGCTGGGAACCTTCGCGCCATGCTCGCGTTCGACTGACAGCATCGACTCATGAATTGCGCGTGCTTTCATTCTCCAGAAATTGATTCGTCTGACGAAGGGTTCAATCTCTGCGGGACTCGCTTTGGCGAAGGCGCGCACACTTGGATAGGCAGCAAAGAGCGCCGGAGTCGCTTGATTCACGGCCACATCCGTCGCCTGCGCAGAGAGGATCGTCGCGATCAGTAACTCATGCGGTTTCGTCCAGTTGAGAGCGCAGTGCGCATCGGGATAGCGCGTTGACAACGCTCTCAAGAGTTTGCGCGCGCGCGTGTGATCAGCGTCCACCCTGCAGACGATACGCTCACACTGTGCCGAATCCGATCGCAACGCAATTGCCGCCACTGGCGGCGACGATCGCCCCACTCGCGGGTGAGGTCACCGACGCGCTCGACGATCTCGTGCGAATGGGCTACCGAGCAGTGCAACTCTCAGCAACGCAGGTCGGAACTCGTCCACGCGATCTCGATGCCAGCGGTCGCCGTGGACTGGCATCACACCTGCGACGCCTCGGATTGGTCTGCGCTGGATTCGATCTGTGGATTCCATCGTCGCACTTCGTCGACTCTGCATTCGTAGACCGAGCCATTGACGCGGTCTCGCAGTGCACGACGCTCGCGGCATCGCTTGGTGGATGCCCCATCAGTCTCGTGCTTCCTGAGCGCACGGATGGCAACGATGGGCGACTGCGTGAGGTGCGCGATGCATTGAGTTCGTGTGCACAGCGTGATGGAGTGTGGATCGCGGATCATGGCATCGACGCAGCGACCGGTCGCGCCGGCATGGGTGGTGCCAGTGCACTCGGCATCGGCATTGACCCCCCAACAATTCTCGCCGCGGGGAGAGAATTGAACGAAGTCATTTCGAAGCGCGGTGCACAGATCGTCAGTGCCCGCATCGTCGACCTGCTGCGTTCAGGGATGCGCGGTCCTCCTGAGGAACCAGGGGAGTCGCGGCTCGATCTCCTTGCGTACGCCGCGGCGCTTGCCGTGATTCCACTACGAACCTCTCCCGTCGCCGATGCCAGGCAGTGGACCGACCCTCGACTCGGTCTGTCGCGCACACTCGAACGGTGGACTGCGGACCCGCGCGTATGAACGTCATCGCACATGGAATTGATCTCGTCGAAGTCGCTCGGATCGATGGGATGCTTGCCTCGCACGGAGAACGATTTCTCGAGCGTGTCTTTACACAGAACGAACGGGCCTACGCCAACGCTGGAGGGGTGCAGTGTTCGCAGCGGCTCAGCGCGCGGTTCGCCGCGAAGGAAGCTGTGCTGAAGGCACTCGGCACAGGGATGAGCACTGGTATGGCGTGGACGGACATCGAAGTGCGCACGGAAGCAAGCGGGGAACCTCGGCTCTTTCTCACTGGCGGGGCCGCGACCGCCGCGCAAGCGATGGGGATCACTCAGTGGCTGATCTCTCTCACTCACACTGGCGGACTTGCGATGGCGAGCGTGATCGCGCTGCGCTGAGTCGCACAAGCCTGATACCCTTCGGCGATGGCCAAGGGTGCGACCACGCTGTATGAAGCTCGACGCGCGCAAGATGGCGTGACGGCACTGCCTCACTCCGCCAGTCAGCGGGCACTGCGAATCCCAATCGGGTTCCTCATCATCCTCTTGGCGGTGGTGATCGCCCTCGTTGTCGTTGGGTACTACATCGGGTTTGGCGCTGGGTTCGACGCTGGAACTCAGTCCAAGCTTGACGCGAGTGAGGGGGTGGCTCGAACCGTTGATCCGCTCGTCGTCGTCACAGTGCCGCCGGTCAAAGCGCAATCCAATCAATCGCTTGCGACATCGGCCGGGACCCCCCTCGCACCCCCTCCAGCAGGCGATCCTCGGCAGATTGGATTGAATTACATCATCATTGCCGATGTTCTCCCCCCAGAACGCGCGAGCGAAATGGTCGCGTATTGTCGAAGCCAAGGGCTTGATGCGATCAGCATTCCAAGGCATAATGCTCGGTCCCAAGTGATTGTCCTTCCCGGGTTCGGGTGGGAGGATCGTGAGGGAGCTCAAGTGAAGGCACTCGAGGCACAGATCAGAGCGGTCGGCGCAAAGTGGAAGGCGCTTGGTCGTGGCAATGGTGACTTCCGCGATTTTTATCCGAAACTTTTCAAAGGTCAGTCATGAGCATCCATCCAAGTTTGAAATCAAAGTCTGGCGCCCTCAATCAACACCGCAACGTGCTCACACGCACCGAACGCATCGCGAAACTGACCGAACTTGCGCTCTTCGACAATTCCAAGAACTCGGCACTCTGTCTGCCCAAGGTGCGATCGATCAAGGCCGCCGTTGCCAAGAAGCCGAAGAAGGAAGCAGCTGCCGGCGCTGACGGTGCTGCTGCAGGTGATGCGAAGCCAGCGGCGAAGGCTGCAGGTGCAGCGAAGCCAGCGGGTGACAAGAAGAAATAAGGATGGATTCCTCCCAGACTGCTGGGAAGCTCGACCTTGAACGACTCTTCACCCCACGGGTGAAGTCGATCGATGCGTCTGGGATTCGTCGCGCATTCGAACTTGGTGCATCGATCCCGGACCCAATCAACCTTTCGATTGGTCAACCCGACTTTCCAGTCGACGAACGGGTCAAACGAGCAGCGATTCGAGCCATCGAAGGTGATCGCAACGGGTACTCGCTGACCCAAGGACTGCCAGACTTGCGACGCGCCATCTGGTCGCACCTTCAAAAAGAAGTGGGATGGACCGAGGGCAACGGGAAAGACCTCATCGTCACCTCTGGAACCACCGGAGCACTCGTGCTGGCAGTCCTCGCACTGATCGAAGCAGGGGATGAAGTGATCATGCCCGATCCATACTTCGTCGCCTACCCACAGTTTGCGAAGCTCGCTGGAGGTCGCGCGGTGCTCTGCGACACTTACCCCGATTTTCGCATGACCGCTGAGCGCATTGCGCCGTTGATCACTGATCGAACCAAGATGGTGATCATCGACAGCCCGAGCAATCCTTGCGGAGTCGTGTTGAGTTCGAGCGAACTGAAGGCGATTGTTGACCTCTGCGAGTCTCGTGGCATCCTGCTGGTGTCGGATGAGATTTACGATGAGTTCACATTCCCCGAGGCGCTGGACGGTGGGCGTTGCCCGAGCCCGGCACGAATGTCAACATCGCTCTTGCTCGTGCGCGGGTTTGGCAAGAGCTATGGATGCACTGGATGGCGGCTTGGATACGGGGCAGGTCCAACACCTCTCATCCAACAGATGGCGAAGTTGCAGCAATACTTTTTTGTCTGCGCGCCGACTCCATTGCAGGCCGCCGCGATCGAGTGTTTTACAGTGGACCTCTCGCCGATCATCGCAAACTACGTTCGGCGGCGTGACATGGTGGTCGATGCGCTCGGCGCATTGACGAATGTGACCCCATCGCAGGGGGCGTTCTACTCCTTCATCGAGATTCCCAAGCGACTCGGGCTGACGGGGACACAGTTCGCCGAGCG
Source organism: Planctomycetia bacterium (assembly GCA_005799205.1). Lineage (GTDB taxonomy): Bacteria > Planctomycetota > Phycisphaerae > Phycisphaerales > SM1A02 > F1-60-MAGs104. The sequence goes on from SYHM01000138.1 coordinate 21,367, forward strand.
TGCCGTTTCAGAACGTGTGATCGTGGTGCCTGGTGGCGTCTTCAGTTCACGCGACACACACATCCGAATCAGCTTCGCCGCTCCAGAAAGAAAACTCGCCGAAGGACTTGAGGTCCTTCGGCGAATGATGAGTTGAGGTGGGGGCGCGGTTCTAGCACCGCACTCGTTCAGTCAGCTTTCTTCTTTTTCTTCGGGGCGCTCGGTGGAGCCTCTGACGTCGACTGCAACTTGCGATTGTCATTAAAGGCATCGTCTGGCCCCTTCACCTTGTCCGCCTCGGCAACGGGAGGCTTCGGCTGAACTTTCGTGACCTTCCCCTGCGAGTCACCGCATCCAAGAACTCCTAGCCCAAGGATGACGCTCGTCGCACACAGGTATGTAATTTTCTTCATGATGCGAGTATTGAACGCATGGAGCGCTCGCGGGTCAAGTGAGGCGGCAAAAAAACCCCAGCCGACTTCGTTGTAGAGGTCGGCGGGGCGGAGGGGAGAAAGATGATTGTTGCCCCAGTCACTCATGCGCGCGCGGGACCCACTTGTATTCGGACAAAGATGATGGCATCCGACAAAAAACGGGTGCATTTCTTGGAGCCGCGAGTGCTGCGGTGGACTGCAGTTGCATGCGCCGGCGCTTGCGTGCCACTAGGGGGCCGAAATGGTCTCACGCACGGCGCGTAAGTGGCTGGAGCAGCTTGAGTTCAGCGTCGCCAATTCGCAGAGGCTTGCGCGAAGCCAAGTCAATCAACACCCAGCGACTTGTGGCGCGGCAGATCGAGTCGCCGGTCGAACGCCTCCAGATCACACTCTCGCGATGAAGGGTCGTCTTTCCTGCGGAAGAAACCCATGTGGCGCATGCAAGCTCATCGCCCGCGAATGACTCGCGTTGGTAATCGATCTCGTGGCGCGAGACGAACCACATGCGACCCTCTGCGACAAGCGCCGCGCGCGATCGGCCGCACGATTCCCCGTGCAGCTCGCACATGCGATCAATCCATCGCACGTACTCCACATTGCTGACATGCGCGATCGATGCGCTGTGCGCCGCTGACGAAACATGAAGCGCGAGCGTAAACGGCGTTGCGTTCTCTGGGACAAGTCCCACAGGAACGTCAATCGACTCGCACTCAAACTCTTGAACTCGGTTCACTTCGCAGGCTCCGGTACGGCGAGACCAGGGTCGATCTCTCGCAGGTACTTCCATGAATAGAGACCCGTGTCATGTCCGTCATTGAAGAGGATGCGCACCGCATAGTTTCCCACGAGTGTCGCACTCGTGGCTTCAAGCGGCGCCGACGATGCTGGCGTTGGAATCACCGTGAGTGGATTCGTTGCGAGCGACTCGCGCAGCGCGCGCGCGTCGGCGCTTGGAGACATTCGCCGCAGGTACGCGACCGGAAAGTACGAGGATTCTGTGGTCGTCCAGCGCACGATGAGCCCCTGGCGCCTGCGCAGTTCAAGATGGACTGGAGGCTCGGTCATCGTTGCCCCCTCACCGAGCAGAGTGCGTGATCGAGCTGTACTGGCGGGCGAAAAAGGCGCTGAACTCGCGGCGAAGCAAGGTGGTCGGCTGTTCGCGCTCTTGCCACAACCCATCTGGCGCGAACTTTCCTTTGATCCATCCCTGACGAATCGCTCCAAGGTCTGCAACATCGCCAACCCGCAAGCGCGTTCCACCCGGTCCGGCAATTGTTGGCATCGCATCGAAGGCGATCAGCCATTCCTTCAGTTGTGGATCGGCGACATCGGTTGCCGTAACGACTCGGCCCCCTTGGGGGTAGGCGGGATGCGAAAAAATCGCCTTCCATGCTCGTCGAAGTTGTGGCAGGTCATCCATCGCCATGGAGACGAAGAGAGGCCCAACGAAGTCGCGAAAATTCTTGTCGCTCACGAGGGGCAATTGATCGGCGAAGGGATCCACCGAATCGACGAAGCACGATGCGCAGCAGGCATACGCTGCGCGTCGCGCGGGCATCCGACGAAGCGAGTACTGCTGTGGAGGTTGGTATCCGCACAGTAGGGATGGTCCGTGTGGCAACTGCCAGAGCATTTGTCCTTCGAGCGAGAGGCAAAACTGAACGAATCTGCGCGCGAGTTCTTGGTGAGGCGCACCTCGCAGAATCGCCACTGGATCTGCGTCAACAACACTCTGCCCATGTGGGGTCATGAACGAGAGTCGATCGAGGTCGGGTAGTCCGGTGATTCGTGCATGATCTGCAAGCACTTGCACCTGATAACGGCCATAGAAGTCGATTGCGATTCCCGCAAGAGACTCGCCATCGCCCACGGTTGTTGGAATGACCGAGCTCGATGCGACGATCTGATTCGAGTTTGCGGCGGCTCGCCGCAAGACCTGCCAGCCGCGCTCCCACCCAAGTCGTTGCAATATCGTTTCGAACGCAGTCGCAACGGAACCACTTTGCGATGGGTTGGCCAGCGCAATCCCTTCGAAGAACGCTGGATTTGCGAGGTCCGCCCAGAGTTGCGGCTCGGAGACTCCTCGCTGGGCGCACTGAGCGCTGTTTGAAACAATTCCAAAGGTGCTCAGCGCTGCGCCGAACCAGTGCAGTTTCGGGTCATAGAGCGGCCGGCCGTCGACTTCGTTCGGACCGTAGAGTTCTTGAAGATCCTCTGCCGAAAGCCAATCGCACGGCTGAAGCACGGTCGTCGTCTGCTCGCCTGCATCACTCGCCACCTTGATGGGACGACTGAGGAGATCGAATTCGTACGAACCCCCTCCAAAGAGCACATCTGCGTCGCCTCCAGGGGCAACCCCATGCCGCAGGGCAGCCTCGTACTGCGCAACCAGCATGCGTCGAATCTCGGTGGTACCCCCGGGCGCGTTCCACGCAACCTCGACTGCCTCTCCAAAACGTGCTTGATGCCACTCGCTGAATGCCCGCGAAAACTCGCTTCGGATCTGCTCATTGTGTGGGGTGACGACGACGAGGGTGGGCCGTTCGCCCCTGTGCGCAGTACCGCGGTACAGCACGACCGGCGTCAAGGTCAGAACCCCAACGGCCGCGAGTGCGATTGCGAGCGGAAGCCGACTCATGCGCAAGTGGAGTTGGCGTTCTGTGCGCCGTGGATGCCATCCCGTACCTCACGCGCAAATGACTCGGCGGCGCGCTGAATGGGTGAGATCCAATCGGCGCCACCAGAACCTGTGGGGAAGATCACGCTGCGGCTCGCTGTGATGATCGCGCCGCTGCCGTCATGACGAAAGCATGGAAGGACGTCGGCGACCGTTCCGCCCTGCGCTCCAAACCCAGGCACCAGAAAAATCTGTTCTGGCATTCGTGCGCGAAGCGCTGCAGCCTCGCCACTCTTGGTCGCGCCCACCACCGCACCAAGCGCACTAAACCCTCGCTGTCCCATACTGGACTTTCCTGTCTTCGAAACGAGGTCTGCAATCGCTTCGGCGATCGTTTCACCCGAAGAGGTCGCGCGTGACTGAAGGGCATCCGAACCTGGATTCGATGTGCGTACGAGAACGAACGCGCCTCCACGAGCGAGAAATGGTGTGACCCCATCCATGCCGAGGTATCCGTTCACCGTCGCCCATTCCGCACGATTCTGGCCGAACATCGCCGCTGCGTAGTGCTCGGCGGAGATACCGATGTCTCCTCGCTTGCCATCGAGGATGGTGACAAGCCCGCACGCGCGCGCCGCGGCAAGGGTCTCGTCGAGTGCTCGAATTCCTTCTGGGCCAAAGCGCTCGTAGCACGCAGATTGAATCTTCACGCACGGAATGATTCCGGTGATTGCTTGACAGATGCCACAGCCAAATGCGGCGATGGCAGTCGCCGCTGACTTCCCCGCGAGCGAGCTCGGCAGTTTCTCAAGCACCGGATCGAGTCCGACGCAAACGGGAGAGCCCACCGCATCAATGGCGCTGAGAAGTCGGTCCGCTGGGTGCGTTTGCGCAGGTGTCATGGTCGGATAGTAACGGTGGCGGCGATACGCTTGCCTCGATGACTCCCCGCGCTGCGGTCCTTTCTATCGGTGATGAACTGACGCGTGGTCAGTGCGCCGAGACGAACGGCAGGTGGATCTCAGAACAATTGCTTGAGGCGGGGGTGATGGTGGTTGAACTTCGAACGGTCGGGGATGATCGCGAGGCGATTGCAAAGGCTCTGCGTGCATTTTCTGGAAGTGTCGACCTTGTGGTTGCAACAGGAGGCCTCGGTCCCACGCACGATGATCTCACGCGCGAGGGTCTCGCAGAGGCGATGGGGGGGGTTGCACTCGAGGTGAGCGCGAAGGCTCGTGCAGCGATCGAGGCACGATTTGCTCAGCGGGGTCAACCGATGCCTCCGTCGAATCTTCGGCAGGCTCTCTGCCCCGCCGGTGCTCAGCACCTCGAGAACGCGCATGGGACAGCTCCAGGGATCGTGTCGGTCGTTCACCGCACGCAGGTCTATTGCCTTCCTGGGCCTCCGCATGAAATGCGGCCGATGTTCGTGCGAGAGGTCGTTCCGAGCGCAACCGCACTCGTTGCTTGTTCAGGTGCCCGCGCGCCGGGCATTTGCACTATTCACGCGTGTGGGTTACCCGAGAGTCTCGCAGCCGAATTGATTCAACCACTGATGAATCGCAAGGCGAATCCAATGGTTGGAACAACCGCAAGCGGAGCGCTCGTGAGCGCGCGCATCTGCGCGGTCGCAGACGCGGCGCACGATGGTTCGCTCGAACGAACTGCCTGCGAGATCGAGCGCGCGTGGGGTGACTACGCGTTCGGGCGCGATTCAACAACGATTGCACATGCGCTCGGAGAGACACTCGCGTCGCGCGGCGAGTCGCTCGCGATTGCAGAGAGTTGCACTGGAGGGTTGATTGGTCAGCTCATCACCAGCGTTCCCGGTTCGAGCGGTTGGTTCACAGGCGGGTGGATTTCCTACTCTGACGACTTCAAGCAGTCATCACTCGGGGTCGATCGAGAGATCGTGCGTTCCCACGGGGCGGTCAGCGAGCAAACCGCGTGTGCGATGGCTGTCGCTGCGGCAACCCGCGCGAACGCGCAGTGGTCGGTCAGCGCAACGGGGATCGCTGGGCCAACGGGGGGGACTTTGAACAAACCAATTGGTACTGTCTGGATCGGGATTGCAGGACGAGTGAATCGCTCAGGTGAGGTCGGGGTGTTCGCCAGGCAGTTTCGATTCGGTGGAGAGCGCGAACAGATTCGCATTCGTGCTGCAACGACCGCGCTCCAGCTCGCCCGGCTTGCCATTCTTGGTCGAGCCGATGTGCGATTGCTCTCGCAAGTCACCTCTAGCGCAACGGCATCGACATGACTGTGCGTGCGTTTGTTGGGCTCGGGGCGAATCTCGGCGATCGAAGCAGCACGATAGATCGCGCGATCGCGCTGCTGGCAGCGTGCGATGGAATTCAGGTTGTAGCGGTCAGTTCGCTCTACGAGACGGCGCCGATCGGGCCGCCGCAGCCGCACTACCTCAATGCGGCAGTCGAGATTCAGACAAGCCGCACACCTCGAGCGCTCTTGTCGGCGCTGCTGGCGATCGAGCATGAGCTTGGCAGAGTGCGCAATCCGCTCCTGCGAAACACCCCTCGCACAATTGACCTCGACATTCTGCTCTTTGGCTCGCTGAGGGTCCGTGAGCAAGACCTTGAGATACCTCATCCAAGGCTCGTCGAGCGCCCATTTGTGTTGCGCCCGCTCCTCGAACTCGACTCAACGCTGACCCATCCTCACACGGGTGAATTGCTAGTATTCCTTCCCTGCGCGAAGCGAGAAAACGATGGTGTCGTCATGTGGCGCACCCGTACCACGCATCTCACGTCGCGCCAACGATTGGATCTCTCATGAAGTCATATGCACGCCTGTCCTCACTCCCCGTACTTCTGGCAGCACTCGTGGCGGGGTCCGCCGCATCAGCGCAGGACGCACCGAGGACTCCTCCAGCTGCTCCAGCACCAGCGCCTGCAGCACCTGCGGACGCTCCAGCGGACGAGCAAGGTGGTGGCGAAATTGACGCTGCGCAACTCGCCGCGATGTTCGCGAAGGTTGATATGAACGCCGAGTCGTTCGACGATGTCGCCAAGTCTGCGGCGTCAATCGCGAAGGGCAATGCATGCCTCGATGCAGTCGCGGCGGCGTACCGCACGGCTCCGGCGATGACAGACACGATCGAGTGGTCGGTCAAGATTCCTGGCGGCGAGCAGAAGGATTCAATGACCATTGCGATGGGGGCTGGCCAAGAGATGCTCATCAAGGCTGGCAAGAGTCAACTGATTTCGCTCGGATCGAAGGTCTACTACGTCGACGAAATGGCCGCAGACAAGTACATCGAGGTGCCTCTCGATGGAACGGTCATCAACACGCTCAAGACGAAGTTCGAGGGACTTGAGTTCCCATGTCCGCACCCAGCGCTTCGTGGCACCACGACCGGCAAGGCTGTCGAGGCCTTCAGCTTCGGTGGAAGCGCCTTTGAGACGGTCGCTGGATTCCAAACAAAGGATGGCGTCGATCAGATTCTGCTCACTGGTGCAGATAGTGATCTGATGATCTGCGTGAATCCATCGACCAAACTGGTCTCGGCGATGTCACTTGTGATGAGCCCACCAGGAGCTCCTGCTGGCATTCGATTCAATGTCAACTTCAAGATGGACCCAAAGGTGACGCCGACACTGACGACGCCAATCGCTTTCAACCCAGGAAGCCGTAAGGCGGTCGCTTCACCTGCCGAGCTTGCGCCAGCAGAGCCAGAAGCAATCGCTGTTGGCGCAGAGGCCCCTGGATTTTCACTCTCAGATCTCAACGGAAAGACTGTGACCCTCGCAGATCTCAAGGGCAAGGTTGTTGTCGTCGACTTCTGGGCGACATGGTGCGGTCCATGCCGCAAGGGGCTGCCAGCGATCAATGAGTTCGCCAAGTGGGTCGCAGAAACCAAGCAGCCCGTCGAAGTCTTCGGCATCAACGTGTGGGAACGCGGCGAAGATGCCGCAAAGAAGTCGGCCGAGTTCTGGGCGAAGCAGGGCTTCGTGTTCCAAACGCTGCTCGATCTCGAAGGCAATGTCGTCAAGCAATACGGATTCAACGGAATTCCAGCAACGGTCATCATTGGAACCGATGGCAAAGTCATCAAGGTTCATCAAGGTTTCGACCCTAAGGGTGATCTGACGGGCGACCTGAAAGCTGAAGTGCTGAAGGCACTCGGCACGAAGGGCTGATCGCGCAATCCGAACCCAATCGGGACTGCGCGTGACCGTTGACAGTGACATGCTCTATGTCGTCGACGGGCACGCGCAGTTTTTTCGTGCCTACTTCGCAATCCGCGGGGGCATGACAAGCCCAACGACCAACGAGTCAACCCAGATGGTCTACGGCTATCTGTCGATGCTCCTAAAACTTGTGCGTGAGCATCGACCTTCGCACCTTGTACTCGTGATCGATGCTGCGGGAGA
>SYHM01000139.1 GCA_005799205.1 Planctomycetia bacterium
ACCGCCATGGGTGCGCTCTATATCGTCGACGAGACTCATGAAGAGATGATTGGTGTCATGTGGAACGACAAGACCAAGTCAATCAGTTCGTTTGGGTATCGAAACCTTGCTGCGGATAGCGCCTCATCAGCACGGGTGCGACCATGAAGGACATGTCCGCTCAACTACCTGCAAGCCCTTCCCGTGGTGCCGCGATGGAGTGGTCGATGGCAACCGGAGCGTGCGTGCTGACGACCATCTTGGCGATGCTGCTTCTGAAGCCGCTCGGTCCAGACGCTCACGCTGGGGATGGAGTGACTCCAGCTCCGAATGGGATTGGTGTCATCACATTGACCAACGGCGATGGCCCTGATGGACGCCCTCATGAGTGCGTCTACTTGCTCGACAATCGCACTGAGTCGCTCATGATCTATGGTGTCGAAGCGGCTGGGGGCGGACGCAGCATGATCCTGCGAACGGTCGAAAACCTTCCTGGGCTTTTTCGCGCTGCTCGACCGCGTTGAGATCATGCGCGAGTGCCCAGTCGATAGCGTGACTGCAATCGCTCGCGCAGCGCGGTTTACGAAGCGATCCATCAAGGGCGACTCAAAGAAGCAAGCGCTCCGCCTCGCGTTGTCGATGATCGATCTCACAACCCTCGAGGGAAAGGACTCGGATGAAAAGGTGCGCGCGCTCTGTCGAAAGGCGATCGCCCCGAGTGAACTTGCTTTCTCCAATCCGCTCCCAAGCGTCGCGGCAGTCTGCGTCTATCCGACACGAGTCACTACCGCCCGCGAAGCGCTTGCCGGAACCGCTGTCAAGGTCGCAAGCGTTGCGACTGGGTTCCCCAGTGGGCAGTTCCCTCTCGAGGTTCGCCTCGATGACTGCCGCAAAGCCGTTGAATCGGGAGCGGATGAAATCGATATGGTGATTTCGCGAGGCATGCTGCTCGAAGGTAAGTACGACCAGATTCGACGAGAGATCCAACTGACCCGCGCGGCGTGCAGTCGCGGATCTGGAGGCCGCGACGCACATCTCAAGATCATTCTCGAAACTGGCGAACTCGGCACTCTTGAACTTGTTCGTCGCGCGAGTGATCTTGCCATTGATGCCGCAGTGAGCACGCCGGGATCTCCCTCGCTGATCGACGGCGACATCTTCATCAAGACATCCACTGGAAAAGTGCAACCTGCGGCGACAATGCCTGTCACGCTCGTGATGCTCGAGGCCATTCGAGATCACTTCCTCGCAACTGGAGTTCGCATCGGCATGAAACCTGCCGGCGGCATTCGAGCCGCAAAGAGCGCCATTGCGTACCTTGTGATGGTGAAGGAGACGCTGGGCGACGAGTGGCTCACCCCTTCGCTGTTCCGATTCGGTGCATCGACTCTCGCAAACGATCTGCTTCGACAACTGATCCGGCTTGAGTGTCCGAGCGCCGCGGGCATCGTGGGCGGCACGCGATACGCCGCGTCATACGACACGAGCGAGTAGCAAGGTTTCACGCCGATTCCGACTAGGGGCCCCCGACCGATCCCCACGAGGCGAGTACGAGGGCGAGATCAGCGCCGTCAACAGATCCACTGAGGTCAATGTCGACGAGCGACTGCGTATCACCCCAGGCAGCAAGAAGGGCTGCAAGATCTGCCCCTTCGACAACTCCATTGAGGTCAATGTCTCCACTCGCCCGCTCACATCGATCGGCGCTTCCATCGATGTCACTGTCGACGAGGCGTAACTCAGCGCGTGCATCGCCCGAAATGATGCCTGACCGAATGTCTCGCGGCGCACCGGCAACGCAGACTTCACCGCGCAACGCAACAGCAAATCCAGACCGAGTCTGAACTGCTTCTGACCACACCGCACCATCACGAACGAAGAGTGTGTGCATGCCGCTCTCTTCGACGGACCTCTGCGAACCAACCATGAGTTGGTCGCCGTCGATCGCGACACGTGTGCCGAACTTTCGTAGGGGTGTCTCGTTCGATCCAACGACACTCTGCGAGTAGTGCCATGACAACCCCTGTGACGGGATGCGCTCAACGAGGTAGACCGCGCCACTTTCGATTCCGACTGCCAGTCCTGCCGTGGGAGCACCGACCGCAACGTGCGTTCCATCGGTCGACACGCTCATGCCTGCGCGGCCTGCTGTGGATGGCAGGTCGATCACTCGCGCTGCGTCCTGCCACAGTGTGCCTGTGTGCGAAGCAACGTAGAGCGCTCCAGTCTCGACCCCAGTCGCGTTCACCACATATGGAGCGCCCACTGCCACCACGCCATCAGCGACCGCGACTGATGCTCCGAAACTACCCTGATTGGTTCCATCAAGCGGCGCGAGCGTCTTCACGAGTGCCCACGACGATCCAGTTGGACCGACACGCTCGTAGATGTACGCGTGTCCGCGCTGAGGTTCGCCCTGCGTGACAGGCACTTCTGGACTTCCGACGATGAGGGTGTTTCCTCGCAGCGCAACCGATGCGCCGAATCCGCCCGACGTTCGCGGAGTTGGCGCGGTCAATGTCGCGACAAGTTGCCACGGTGCTCCCGTCGACGAAGCCGCGTAGAGGCTGACGTCACCAGCTGCGTTGAATCCGGCAACGTCCCGCGCAACGCTTCCGATGGCGATGAATCCACCGTCGACTGCGACGGCACGACCGAACAAGTCGATCTCTCCTGGATTCACGTGGCGAAGTGTTGCCACGAACTGCGGCACGCTCGTTGTGAGCGAGTAGACGGAGGCACTTCCAGCAAAGTTCGCGCCGATGTCGTCGCCGTACGCACCAACAACCGCCGTACGTCCGTCGGTGTCGACTGCAAACCCGTAGTAGTTATCGAGTGCAAGGGTGGGGGATGGCATCCCAACCACGACCCCTCCATCACAAAGAAATCGCGATGGGTCGGCGCAAAGCGTTCCACTAGAGAGGTCGCAGCGATCAAGTGCGCCATTGCCATCGCAATCACTTGCTGACCCATCGGCAAGTTGCATGATGTCGACGCGACCATCTTGATCGCAATCGCCAAACGCGCTCGGCGGGGCTGAGCAACGAAAGCCGCGAATCGCGGGATTTGTTGCAGCGATCGTCCCTGCGTTGTCGCGGCCTGGGTCACCACCGACGCTCGCGACGCCCGTGGGTGCGTTGTTGTAACTCACGAGCGGATTTGAAAAGTGGTCAATGCGTGATCCAGGCGAGTACGCCATCACAGTCCGGTACTGAGTTCCACTCGAACCAGTAAAGCGATGGCCAAGCGAGTTTGGAAAGACACCGCCTGTCGTACACCCGCCACCATCATTTGGCGCGTGGCAACATCCCATGTTGTGCCCGAGCTCGTGTGCAAGAGTCTGGCTCGAGAGGCACCCCCACGCAGTCACGCTGAATCCGATTCCGGACGCGGACGGATCGTTCGTTGGCAAGAGATATGCGATGCCGCAGTACTCACCAGACGAGCGGATCATCGCGACGAGATCTGCGCCTGCTGCATCACGCAATCCGTGCATCGCATCGAGGACTCCATCGGACCCATCGGCAAGCGATGCGAGGTCTGCCCCGAAACTCACCTCTTCGTAACTGACTTCGAGCTCGAACACGACACGGATGCGTGCAGCGATCGAGCTATTCGCGTACGCCGCATTCGCGCTGGCCTCTGCGAGATCGACAAGCGCAGCGAGTTGACCGACGCCTCCCGCTTGGACGCGCGCCGCTGGTGTCGTGAGAATGATGACATCAACCGTCGAGGCATCGACACACCCACCGGCAATCCCGCCTTGCGACTGACCATTGAATCGCCCTTGATCGAGCACGTGCTGCGGCGCATCGAGTCCACCAGCGCACGGACCCATCGCCTCGGGAGGGGCCACTTCGAAATGAAGTGGATGTTTCGAGATCCCACGCGCCCACCAACGCACCCCTGACCCGTCGACGAGTGTCGCGGCCAAGAACCCGCCACGCTCGACAACGACAGCTTGAATGGGACCACTTGCATCGTGCCCTGCAAGCACGCACGATCTGCGACCGACTTCGCGCTCGGTGCAGTTGGACTCAGTGAAGTCGATGTGGACAGGCCACTGCGCCTGCAGGTCCGGCCATCCGACGTGCTTCGTGTCGAGCACGAGTGCGGGCTCTGCGCTCGCGAGAACCGCCAACACAAAGTGGATGGCGGATTGGGCGAGCATTTTTACAGTCTAGGAGGGAAGTCGCGTGGTGCAAAAGCCTTTGGCGGATTCTTCAACCTTTCAATTGCAACACACGCGCGCTCAACATCGGCGAGCGCCGCACGGACTCGCCTCCACGGCGCGAACAACGCGTCAAATGCGAGGCCGTGAGTGTGTTCGAGCACGCTCGTCAGTGGGAGTTTCGCGGATGCAGCGGCTCTTGTCGCATCATCAAGTTCTCGTAGCGCGCGCTCGAGGTCTGCCCGAAATCCCGCGAGGCGTAGTGCCGCAGGGCGCGCACGGGGACCTCCATCGGTTTGCTTCCACGATCCTTCGCGTGAAGATCTTCCACGGGGGGCTCCTCGGCCGCCTCGACTGTCATTGCGATTTCCCCCTCGCGAACTCGGACCATTGCGTGGTTGTTGCATGAGTCGAATCGTAGGGGGGAGTTCGCACCTGTGGTAAGACTCTTCGTATGCGAATCTCGCAGACAACAGTCGCGGTGATAGCGGTTGTTGCGTCGCTGCTCATCTTGGCGATGAAGCTCGCGGCGTGGTGGATGACGCAGTCTGATGCGGTCCTGTCAGACGCACTCGAGTCGATTGTGAACGTTGTCGCGAGCGTGATGACCTTAGGCGCAGTTCGTCTCGCTGCGCGTCCAGCTGATGCTGAACATCCTTACGGCCATGGACGGGTTGAGTTTGTGAGCGCCGCCGTGGAGGGTGGCATGTTGGTTGCGGCAGGTGCGTTCATCGTCATTCACTCAGTCAGCGCGCTCTTCACGGGTACGGTTCAGATTGCTCACACGGAGTGGGGGCTCGTGCTTGTGATTGCAGCTGGCCTGCTAAACCTTGCACTCGCAGCATTGATGATTTCGACTGGACGGCGCTGCGACTCGGCTGCGCTCGTTGCCGATGGAGTGCATGTGCTGAGCGACTCGATCACCACTGCTGCTGTGATCCTCGGACTGATTCTCATTCGCGTGACCGGTTGGTGGTGGCTCGATCCTGTCATCGCGCTCGCGCTGGGATGCTTGCTGCTTGTGATGGGATGGCGCGTCGCGAAGGGATCAGTCAATCGACTCATCGACCGGCAGGATGATGGGGATATCGCCGCATTGACAGCGTTGCTGACCGATCATCTTCATGGTGGAACGCGCACCCCACCGATCTGTTCATTCCACAAGCTGCGCTGCCGGCACGATGGATCGATGCACTGGATCGACATGCACATTCGCGTACCAGGCGCGATGAGTGTCACCGAGAGCCACGAGATCGCTAGTGAGATTGAGTCACGGGCGATTGCGTTACTTGGTGGTGCTGGCGAGGCAACCGCGCACTGTGAGCCCTGTGGTCGTCACGATTGTGCGTGCGGCGGCGTGCGCCCTGCGAGTAGTTCGTACGAGCCACT
>SYHM01000140.1 GCA_005799205.1 Planctomycetia bacterium
AGCACTTGCAGGCGAACCTCTGGCTCGAGCAGTCCGCGCACCGCTTTCTCCATGTCATCGGTGAGCTGATAGATGACTTCGTAGAGTCGAATGTCGATCTTGCGCACCTCAGCAAGCTGTCTCGACTTGGCGTTGCTCGTGACATTGAATCCCACCACGACGGCGCCAGTCGTCGCGGCAAGTTCAACATCGCTCTCGCTGATGCCACCAACTCCGGCATGCTTGATCGAGATTGAGACGTCTTCCGCCTTGATGCGTCCGAGCACCATCTTGAGAGTTTCGACCGACCCCTGCACATCGCCCTTCACGACGAGCGGAAGTTCTTTCTTCTTCGAATTCGCCATCGTCTCGAAGATGTTGTCGAGTGTGACTTTCGGGGCTGAGAGTTCACGATCGCGCTCAAATGCACGGCGTTCCTTGGCGGCCTGTTCTGCAGCTGCGAGCGACTCGACGACGTAGAACTTGTCTCCGGCGTCGGGCAGCAAGTCCATTCCAGAGATCGCCACCGGAGCGGTCGGTTCAGCCGACGCCACGCGCGCACCTCGATCGTTGACGATGTCGCGCACGCGCCCGAACGCTCGACCAACCACCACAAAATCTCCGCGCGAGAGCACGCCTTCTTGAACGAGCAACTGCGCAACGGCGCCGCGCCCCTCTTCCATTCGCGCTTCGAGCACCGTCCCTTGCGCGTGACCACCCCAGTCGGCCTTGAGTTCGAGCACGTCTGCTTGGAGCGCGATGAGTTCGAGCAATTCAGGAACTCCTGTCCCCTTGAGACCACTCACAAGCGCGATCTCGACATCACCACCCCACGGAACGGGATTCAGTCCGTGCTGGGCAAGTTCGCCATAAATGCGCTGCAGATTCTTCTCGTCAAACTCGGGTCGATCGATCTTGTTGAGCGCGACGATGACGGCGACCTTCGCTGCCTTGATGTGACTGATGCTCTCGATCGTCTGAGGCATGACCCCATCAACCGCATCAATCACGAGAACCACCACATCGGTCACTTTCGCTCCGCGCGAACGCATCGCTGTGAAGGCCTCGTGACCAGGGGTGTCGATGAAGGTGACCATGCGCTGATGATCGCCAGCTTTGACTTCAACTTGGAATGCACGAGTCGATTGGGTAATGCCCCCCGCTTCGCCAGCGGCAACATTCGTACTTCGAATTCGATCGAGCAGGGTCGTCTTGCCGTGATCGACATGGCCGAGGATCGTGACGACCGCCGAGCGCGACCGCTCGTCTGACCGCTCGCGCGCAGCAAACCCTTGCTCGATTTCGTCGGCGGCAGTCTTGGATGCCTTCACGTCGACCTCGATGCCGAACTCCATCATCACTTCTGCGGACTGAGTGCCATCGAGCGCGCTGTTGATCGTGATCGGATTGCCCGCCAGCAAAAACTTCTTCATGATCTCGGTGACTTTGATGCCTGTGAGCGCCGACAGTTCTTTCACTGAGACGGGATCAGGAACCCGCACGGGTCCTTGTGGCTTGGCAACAACCACACGAGGCTGATGAGGCCCAGGACGGTTGACCCCTGGCTTGTGCTTGCGAAAGAACCCTTCCGACCCGGCAATGCGATTCGTGCGCTCTTCAAGGTCCTTCGACGATCGCGATCCACCTCCGCCGCCATCACCAGAACGTCCTGACCGCCCTGCATCGGTTGGTCGTGGACGCTTGCTTCCTGGGGTAAACCCGCGTGGACGCGCGCCACCAACCCCGGCGCCACCCACGCCAGCACCGCCGCCACCCGCGGGACCTCCACCCATTGGTGATCCGAAGCGTGATCGTGGCGTCGGCAGCACATCGGCCTTGTCGATCCGAATGACCTTCGGCCCAGAAAGGCTTGTCTTGGTCGGTTGCTGGAGCATCTCGCTCGTCGGCTTCGCGCGCACTGGCCTCGTGGGCACGTTCATCGCGGCAGGCTTGATCGGCACCACCGGCTTCACTGGCTGGGGAGGCTTCGCTGGAGCGATCGGAGTTGCATGCGCTACGGGTGCCGTTGGCGCAGTTGCCGCGATCGGCGCTGCTGGCGCCACTGGCGCAGGGTGCGCGGCTGGAATCAATGACGGTGTCGTCGTGACCGGGTGAGCCTCAGTCGGTCGCGTCGGAGGTGGAGTCACCACACGCGGCGGCAAGATCGTGGGTGCGACTGCAGCAACGGTTGGCATCTTCGTCTCGAGTGGAGGCAGCACAATCGGCTGGACAGGTTTCGCCTCAACCACCGGTGGCGAACCCGCCGTTCCATCACCACCCTTGGACTTGCGCTTGGGTGCTGCCTTCTCGGCCCGCTTCTTCGCCTCTGCAACATTGACTGCTTGGCTGGTCTCGGTCGCGGTCGTCGATCCTCCTCCTCCGAACCACTCCTTGATCGTTTCGGCCAAACCCAAGGGGATCGAGGCCTGCGGTGTTGTCACATCCTCGATGCCTTCACTGATGCACTTTTCGATGATGTCCTTCGTGGTGACTCCGAGGTCCTTCGCCACTTGGGTGATTCGAACTTTCTTGAGAGACTTCACTGCCACGAGTTACTCCAGTAGAAGAGACACCACACACCAGCCACGAGACGATCCGCGCGACTTACGAGCCAGCGCCGCCGATACCAAGAATGTTGTCTGCCGCCGCTTCGCTGCCCGCATCAATCACAGGAGCAGCGTGGCCTGAGGCGCTGCGGTTTCCCAGGAGCGCATCAACGACAGCGCCTTCCTGGGCCTGCAACAACTCTGCTGCCGCGCGCTCAGTCTGCATCTCTTCTGCAACGATCTTCGCCCGATCCGAGCAAGCGTCAACCACACGCGTCGCTAGCTCTTCGGACATTCCGCATTCGGCAACAAGCGTTGGCTCTCCGATCTCCTCGACATCGAAGACACTAATCATGCCGAGTGCGCCCATCCTGTCGAGCATCTCGTCGGTCGCGCCATCAACCGCCTTGACTGCTGCCTGCAGCGTCTGCAGACCCTTCTCGAACTCTGGTGGAGTCAAGATGTCGACATCCCAACCCGTCAACCGGGCGGCAAGGCGCACGTTTTGCCCGCGGCGACCGATCGCAAGTGAGAGCTGATCATCACGAACGATGATCGTCGCGCGACCGAGTTCGAAGCAGAGGCTGACCTCTTCGACCTCCGCTGGCTTGAGAGCGTTCGAGATGAGCACTTGACTCGACTCGTTCCATCGAACGATGTCGATCTTCTCTCCGCCGAGCTCGTCGACGATGTTGCGGATGCGCGACCCGCGTACTCCGACACATGCGCCGACAGCATCAACCTTCGAATCGACCGATGAGACCGCGAGCTTCGTGCGAAACCCGGGCTCGCGCGACATCGCCTTGATCTCGATCGTCCGCTCGGCAACCTCAGGGACTTCTGATTCAAAGAGCCGACGGATGAAGTCGGGATGCGCTCGACTCATCACGATCTTGACCTGAGCTCCCGCATCGCGCACATCGAGCAAGATGCATCGCACGCGATCGCCGGCCTGAAACTGTTCGCCTGGAATCTGCTCACTTTTGGGCATGAACCCCTCGGCGCGTTCGAGTTGCACGATCAACGCGTTGCCCTCGTATCGCTGCGCGACGCCGGTGACGAGTTCGCCCTGTCGCTTCGAAAACTCATCAAGCAACGAAATGCGTTCATTCTCACGGAAGCGCTGAATCATCACCTGCTTGGCCGTTTGCGCTGGAATTCGACCGAGTTTCTCAAGTGGAATCACCTCACGGGTGCCATCTTCGCGGTTTCGCCACAAGACGATCGCACCAGCAAGCCGATCGATTTCGCAACCGAACTCATCTGGGTCCTCTGAGTTGAAGTGCTTTCGAGCCGCGCTCACCATGGCGAGTTCGAGATCCTGAACCAAGAGGTCACGGTTGATGTTGCGGTCTCGGGCAACCGAGTCGAGGAGGCGAAGAATGTCATTCATGATGGGTCGATCCTTTCGAATTGTCACCGCGAAAAAAAAGGGTCACGGCTGCGCGGTGCAACCATGACCCATCCGACTGCGCTCGGCTCGCCGATCAACCCACGAGGGTCTCCGACAAGCAGATCGCCTCTGCCCAAACGAATCGCGGATGGACGCGCAGGCGCCTCATACGCAAGTTCGCGATACCGATGTGACACGAACCATCACCATTTTGACTGAAACGAACGGCATGAAGGTGGTCGCTCTCATAGAAACGGCGGACACAGGACGGACGGGTTCCTGTGGGGTAGAACCCCGCAGGAGGGGCGATTATAGCGGCACAATGCGACTTTTTCAAGTCGTTGCCCGCAATCCCTCGGTTGAGCGCTCGTTAGGATTCGAACGATGCGCTTTCTGAACAGGCTCGTAGTTGGCTTTTTTCTTGCACTGCCCTGCTCGGCACGTGCGGTTGCTCAGGATTCGATGGCGACTTCGGCGAGTGTGGTGTCGGTTGAAACTGTCGCAGCGGCATCACAAGTCGCCCCGGGAGCAGATGTTCCCATCGCCTTGGTGCTCACGATTCAGCCATCGTGGCATATCTGGACCAATGATCGTGTCCTGCCAGACGCGATCGCTCGATTTGACGGTGCCGTGCTGACTTCCGTTCGAGTCTCGCAGGCAACGCCGTCGTTTCGTACTGGAGGCGACCCGGCAATTCAATGGCCTGACTATCACACCATCACTGCAGATGTTGGAGACGGCCCCAAGGAATACGCAGTGTTTGAGGGACGGGTCATCATCTTTGTGCCACTGTCGATCGCCGCCGATGCCCCAGCGGGTCACCACCGACTTCCCTTCACGCTTGAGTTTCAAGCGTGCACGGCGACGAACTGCGTGGCACCCGCGACGGTTGAGGCATCCGTCGAGATCGAGGTGCGCGCAGGAGCGAGCGCAGCACCAGCGCCGGCACTGTTTTCGACATTCAAGCCCGAGATGTTCGCGTCGGTTCATGATGGTGCGAGCGGAGGGTCCACTGCATTTGGTTCGAAGCCGGTTGAGTTTGATGTCTTTGGCTTCTGTTTCGCGATCGACCCGCGTGGCGGCGGCTTCTTGCTGCTTCTCGCGGTGGCGGCGCTTGGTGGACTCACGCTGAATTTCACGCCGTGCGTCCTGCCAGTCATCCCCCTCAAGATCATGGGACTCGCGCGCGCAGCGGGCAATCGCCGCCGTTGCCTCGCACTCGGAATCGCGCTCTCGCTCGGCGTCATCTGTTTCTGGGTCGCACTGGGAAGCGCCGTGGCCCTCATCAGTGGATTCACAAGCTCGAGCCAACTCTTTCACTATCCACTCTTCACCGCATCGGTCGGCATCATCATCGCCGTGATGGCGTTTGGAATGTGCGGGTTTTTCGCCATCCAGCTTCCTCAGTCGGTGGCAGGGATTGACTTCCGCCACGACACACTCGCAGGATCGGTTGGCTTCGGCGTGATGACCGCAGTGCTTTCGACTCCCTGCACTGCTCCATTGATGGGAGCCGCCGCCGCGTGGGCGTCAACCCAGGCGCCGTGGATCGTGCTCCTCGTCTTTGGCGCAATCGGTGCCGGGATGGCGCTTCCCTACCTCGTTCTCAGTGCCTTTCCGCAACTTGTGAGTCATGTTCCAAAGAGCGGTCCCGCGAGTGATGTTGTCAAACAGACCATGGGGCTGCTGCTGCTCGCGGCTGCGGCATACTTCATAGGTGCTGGGCTTTCAGGCTGGATGGTCTCACCTCCCGACCCGCCGAGCGACACGTACTGGTGGTTTGTATCGCTGCTTGGAGTCGCCGCTGGACTCTGGCTTGCATCGCGCACTCTCGCGATCACACGACGCGTCAAGTTTCGCGCGATCTTCTGTTCACTCGGCATCGCGATCGCTGTCGTGAGCGGATCGATCGGCGTCCGCCTGACCGACCACGGAGCGATTGACTGGATTCCATACACGCCAGAACGACTCGCTGACGCTCGCGCCGAACATGAGGGAGTTCTCATCGACTTCACCGCGCAGTGGTGTTTGAATTGCAAGACGCTCGAGAAGACGGTCCTTGAGAGTGCAGCGGTGCTCAGCCAGCTCAATGTTGGGGGAATCCGCGCCATCAAGGTCGACCTCACTGGCAACAATGAGCCTGGGCGCGCTCTATTGAAGTCGTACAACCGACTCACCATTCCGCTCGTGGTAATCCTCGATCGCAATGGCGATGTGCTCTTTCAGAGCGATGCCTATACCCCATCGCAAATCGTCACTGCCCTCGAACAAGCGCGCGCAAGTGCGCTTCGATGAGTCCACGCCTCTGGAGCGAAAACTGTCGAAGGGGATCTAGGCTGAACGTTTCATCTGACTTGAGGGCTGACTGAAGCGCATCGGCCGCACCGACCCGATCACCCATGCGCTCGCGGACAACCGCAAGACGCAGCCAACTTTCAGTGTGTCTGCAATTCACAGCAAGCACCCCCTCGAGAGCGGTCTCTGCGTCTTGCCAACTGCCACCTGCAACCTCGGCCGCGCGAATCGCGAGCGTCGAGTGCACTAACCGCGACGCAAAGGCGACTGAATCGAGCTGCTCGAATGGAACGATCGTCGACTGCCCCTCCTGCAACCATGCGCGCGCCTCCACGGGGGTCGGGTCTGCCGACGCAGCGCTCAGCCACTGCTCAGCGGCACAGACTGCGAACGTCCCACGCGGAGGCCACAGCTGTGCAGCCTGCGCAAGTGTTGACGCAGCACTCGCTCGCGCCGCGGCGAGACGTTCTGTCGAATGCGCCTCAGCTTCGCTTGAGACCAGAACGGCCGCTCCCAGCGCAAGCGAATCTTGGCGCGCGAGGGCGGGACGCACAACGAGTGCGAGTCCGGTGGCGAGCACCGCGAAGAACGCTGCGAACCCAACCCCGATGGCTCGAGCCGATCGTGGACACGCTCGTCGCGCTGGAGCACAATTCCACGCAGCTGCAAGTGAAATCACTAACCACCCCCACATCGCACTGCCGGGAAGCCAAAAGAGCATGTCGATCTGCCCATGCGTAAGCACAACCACGCTCGCCGCGGCAAGTCCGATCGAAATCGTCCGGTGCGAGTCACGCGGGTGGGCGTTCATGAGGTGAACGAGTCCCAACGCCGTCACGCCCCCGAGCGCAAGCCCCGCCAACCTCCACAACAGGACCGCTGGCGAGTCGATGGCCGACGCTTCGAATGCAATCGAGATGACCGAACTCATCACTACTGGAGCAAGAGCAAGTTCGAGGACTCCAGGTGAGACCCGCACAGATCGCGCTGGCGTCTCGAGTCGCGGTCTTCCCCACCACGAGAGCAGTAGTTGCAGTGCAACGAGTCCGCTGCCTGCGATGCCGACACAGACCATCCAGTCCGCAAACGAGCCATGCGCACTCGACACTTCTTCGACACTCTCAAGTGGTCGAAAGTGCAAGAATGCCCGCTGAAATCCGGCCGGACCGACGCCAGTCCACGGGTCTGCGAGCAGTGTGCGCACAGCTCCCACGAGGTAGTGCCAGCGAAACAGCAGGCTCTGCTCGGGCCACGATGACCCCACGACTCCTCGGGCGATGACACCCACGATCGCCCCGAGCGGAAGAACAACCATCAGCAGCGGCGCGCCGAGGGTGCCTCGCCGAAAGAGCACCGAAGCGGCGATCCCGATCATGAGTGATGCAACCCCACCTTTTGAACCGCTCATGACGACGATCGCAGCACACAAGAGTGCCGCGATCAAGAGTCCCGCCCGAACCGCGAGCGACCCTCGACCAAGCGCGACATTCCCCATGAGCAGAGAGGATGCAACTGCGACGGTCGCAAAGACATTTGAGAATCCAAACCACCCAGTCGCTTCGTTCTGCATCAACCGACGCTCGTACGCGAGCGCTTGAGGCGAGTCTGCGAGCCATCCATGCGCAGTCAGAAAACTCGCGCGTGTCTCTTCATAGAACTGCACCATCGCAGGATGCTCTACCGACATTTGTGAGAGGCCTCGAACTGCCATCACCACTGCGCAACCGCCGACAGCCGCCACAGCAGCACGCTGCAGAATCGGCCCCGATTCGGTGTTCGCCCGCGACACGATGGCGATGGCGAGTGCGAATCCGCCGATCCATGTGGACGCACGCCAGAGCTGTTCGGCGTCTGTGGCGCCGTGCACGAGCAACAAGGCGATCGCAGGCAGCGCGAGCACCGCGAGGAGTGCTGCCCCCCAGTCACTTCCAACAACACCCACTGCGCGGCGCACAAGCAGCCACGCGGCGCCACCAAGCGCGAGCGCATCGAGGAGCACACTTTCAGCTGGGACCGCCCCCACAAACGACGAGGGCTCGATCGCGGGATCCATATCGAACACGCCAATCGACGCAAATGAAAGCATCGCGCGCGTGCAGGTGGCAACCAGGATCGCCCCCATCGAAATGCGATCAGCAAGCGGCGTCTCGTCCTCGTTCATCTCGTGGCTATCGTAGAAGGGCATGACCACTTGCGTGCCGCGTCCGACGATCACGGTCTACTGCGCGAGCGCACGGGGACTCGATCCGATCTTTCTGCAAGCGGCGCGCCAGTTCGGAGAAGCGATCGGTCACTGCGGCATGAACTTGATCTACGGCGGCGGTGGTATCGGCTTGATGGGGGAAGTCGCGCGCGGTGCGCAGGCATCCGGAGCACATGTGACCGGCATCATCACAGAGCAGTTTCTGACGCTCGAGCAAGGCTGGGATGGGTGTGACGAACTGGTCGTCGTCGACTCGATGCGAGAGCGCAAGCGACTGCTTGAAGAACGCGGCGAGGGATTCGCGATTCTTGCAGGCGGACTTGGAACGTGGGAAGAGTTTTTCGAGACCCTTGTTGGACGAGTCATCGGGCGCCACGCGAAACCGATCGGATTGCTCAATACGCGCGGGTTCGCAGATCCACTGTGGAACCTCGTCACCCACGGAGTCGATCATGGATTCGTCCGGTCGGCTGCGCGCGATCTGCTGTGGATGGAGACAGAGGCTCACACACTCGCGCAGCGCATGTGCACGGCGATCAAGAGTCCTGCCAACACTCCGCATGATGCAAGTGCGATGCTGCCGATGCATGGACGCGGCAATTCAACCAATGGGGAAGGTGTGAGCTGACCGATGGACACGCCGCACACCCACGCGAAAGTCGGCATGATCGCGGGGAGCGGTCTCCTGCCGCTGCTCGTCGCTGATGGCATTCGCGCCTCCGGAAGGCAGGTTGTGTGCGTTGGCCTGCGTGATCAGTTTGACCCGACCTTGTGCGACCATTGCGACCAGTTTCACACCGCTGGAACATTTCAACTCGGCAAGTGGATTCGCCTGCTCCGACGGGCTGGCGTGCACGAAGCGGTCATGGTGGGACGAGTTGCCAAGGCGCAGATGTACGAGCCGCTGCGGCTCCTGCGGCAGCTTCCTGACCTTCGCGCGGCACTGCTCTACTATCGCCGACTGCGATTTGATCGACGAAGTCATGTGCTCCTGCGGGCGCTCGCCGATGAACTCGCCCTCTCTGGAGTGCAACTCATCGACTCAACGACCTACATCCCTGAGCACCTCGCAACGCTCGGCGCCATGGGATCGCTGCAACCCTCCGCTTCTCAATTGCGTGATGTTTCATTCGCGTGGCCGATTCTCTGTTCGATTGCGAACTTGGGGGTCGGCCAGGGGATCACCGTTCGCGCGTGCGATGTGATTGCCGTTGAAGCGATGGAGGGAACCGATGCGATGATCGACCGCAGTTCAGGACTCTGCAAGAGCGGTGGATGGATGCTGCTCAAGACAGCGCACGACGAACACGACATGCGTGCTGATGTTCCGACCGTGGGAGTTCCAACGCTCGAGCGCCTCGCGGCGCGGGGAGGCACCATGCTCGTCCTCGGCCATGGCCGCGTGATCATGCTCGAGAAGCCTCGGATGATTGAAGTCGCCAATCGACTCGGCATCGTGCTGCTGGGTGTCTGAACAGGGCTCACGGTGCGATTCGTCTCCCGAGCCGGCCTCAAACTCGCACGCGCCCTTGAGGTCTTTTCGATAGATCCGACTGGGCTTGTCTGCGCTGATTTTGGCTGTAATGCTGGGGGATTCACCGACTGCCTGTTGCGTGGTGGTGCCGCCCGTGTGATCGCGATTGACACTGGATACGGCATGCTCGATTGGAAACTCCGAAACGATCCAAAGGTCGAAGTCTGTGAGCGGACGAACGTTCTGCACATGCCCCCTCCAACTGGATTGGTTGACCTCGTCGTTCTTGATCTGGCGTGGACGAAGCAATCGCATTCGATTCCGGTGGCCCTTCGGTGGTTGCGCCCCGGAGGGCACATCGTCTCGCTCATCAAGCCCCACTACGAGTCACTCGGTGACGAACGCAAGTCGCTCGTGAAAGGGATTCTTCCAAACGATGTGGCTGCGCAAGTCGTCGCCCGCGTGCTGCGAGAGCTGCCAGCACTGGGAGTTCGGGTCGCCAATGACTGTCCAAGCCCGATCGAAGGCGGAGGCGGAAACAGCGAACATTTGGCGCACCTTGTTCGAGCAAATTGAGGCTCGAACCACGGCAGCGGATCGCTGAAATTGGTAGTCTTAATAGTTCGCTGTGACTGCTGTTCCACCCCCCTCTCCAGACGAGCCTTCGACGGCTAGTACGACGCTCGGGCACGTGATCGCCAAGACGATCGACCGTGAGCTGCACGAGTCGTATCTCGTCTATGCGATGAGCACAATCACAGATCGCGCGCTCCCCGATGTACGCGATGGACTCAAGCCATCACAGCGACGCATCCTCGTTGCGATGCATGACCTGAACCTCACGCCTGGGCGCAAACAGATCAAATGCGCGAAGATTTGCGGTGATACGAGCGGCAACTACCACCCGCACGGCGAATCGGTGATCTATCCGACACTCGTGAATCTCGGGCAGGCCTGGAAGACCCGCGCGCTGCTCGTCGACAAACAGGGCAACTTTGGTTCGATCGAAGGCGATCCGCCGGCCGCAATGAGATACACCGAAGCGCGCATGACGGGACCGGCCGTTGCGATGCTCGAAGATCTCGACAAGGACACAGTCGACTTCAAGCCAAACTATGACGATCGACTCACAGAGCCGATGGTGTTGCCCGGCAAGTTTCCGAACCTGTTGGTGAATGGATCGACTGGCATCGCCGTGGGCATGGCGAGCTCGATGCCCCCTCACAACCTCGCAGAGATTGTGCGGGCGATCGTTGCGACAATCGACAACCCAGCGATCGACCTCGCGGCGCTGCTCGCCATTGTGCCAGGACCAGACTTTCCAACGGGCGGCATGATTGTCGGAAGGCGCGGCGTCGCTGAGGCATACGCCACCGGTCGTGGACGACTCACCGTGCGCGGTCGCGTGCGGCATGAATCCAAGGATGGCCGCAACACGATCATCATCGACGAGATTCCTTACCAGGTCGTGCAGAGCGCGCTGATTGAAAAGATCGTCGAAGCGAAGAAGGATGATCGCATCCCCGACATCGTTGATGTGCGAAATCACTCGGGCCGGGATGCCCAGACTCGCATCCTCGTTGTGCTACGCAAGGGAGCGGACCCGGCGGTTGTCGAGCGCCAGCTCTACGAGTTCACGCCGCTGCAGACGACCTACAGCATCATCAATATCGCGCTTGTCAACGGACAACCGCGAACTCTGCCGTTTCGAACTCTTCTGACGAGTTACATCGATCATCGGTGCGAGGTCATTCGACGGAGAACTGAGTTTCTTCTGCGCCATGCCCGCCAGCAGGCACACCGCCTTGAAGGGCTCGTCTACGCCGTCTGCGACATCGACGCAGTCATCGCGATCATTCGAGCGTCACGAACTCGTGAGGAGGCAATCGAAGCACTGATGCGGCGTGCATTTCGAATCGCCGAGAACCATCCCAGCGCGCACCTCGTGCCAGCTCGCATCGCTGAAGCGAGCCGTGGCCCAGCGGGGATCTCGCTCACCAGAGTTCAGGCCGACGCGATCGGAGCACTGCGCCTGATCCAACTTGTCGGGCTCGAGATCGAGAAGCTTGCGAGCGAGTTCTCGGCTCTTCTTGCCGAGATTGATGGATACGAACGGATGCTTGCCGATCCAGCACTTGTGCTGCAAGTTGTGCGCAAGGACATTCTTGAGATTGGAGCAAAGTTTGCAGATGATCGCCGCACCACGATCGAGGCGGGCGAAGCGGGCGAGTTTGACCTTGCCGAACTCATCCAAGAGCATGATGTGGCCGTCACCGTGAGCCATGAAGGATTCGTGAAGCGCTCGCCCGTTGGCACGTTTCGAACCCAAGGACGCGGCGGCGTTGGAGTGCTCGGCTCAGATGCGAAGGATGGCGACTACATCGAACGCGTCTTCATTGCGAGCACACACGACGATTTGCTGTGCTTCACCAACACGGGGCGTGTCTACCGAATCAAGGTCTGGCAGATTCCAGAGATGTCTCGCACCGCCAAGGGACGGGCCATCAACAATGTCGTCGAGCTCAAAGATGGCGAGCGGATGGTTGCGTACCTGCCGATCAAAGATTTCGAGCGAAGTGAGGATTACCTCTTCTTCGCCTCGTCCGATGGCCGGGTGAAGCGATCGTCGCTGAAGGAGTTCCGAAATGTCAACCGCAGCGGCATCATCGCGGTCGGACTCAACGAGGGAGATCGGCTCGTCAATGTCGTGCAAACCCGTGGCAGCGACCACGTCTTGCTCGCGACTGCTCATGGGATGTCGATTCGCTTTGATGAAAACGATGCGCGCGTGATGGGCCGATCGGCCGCTGGCGTCGGGGGGATCGACCTTTCGAGCCACGACGCAGTCGTCGGGCTTGTCCGGTGCGATGACAATGCAACGCTTTTCACTTGCACTGAAAATGGCTACGGCAAGCGCACTCCGATGGTCGATTACCTCGTCCACCAGGACGATGGCCTGACACGCGCCCAATCGCGCGGTGGCAAGGGACGCATCGACATCAAGACCGACACGCGCAACGGACGGGTCGTCGCCGTGCACTCCACGCTCGACAGCGACGACCTGATGTTCGTCTCGCGCGGGGGCATGATCGTGCGCATCCGCGCGAGCGACGTTCGCCCGGTCGGACGAAACACGCTTGGAGTCCGCGTCGTCAAGCTGCAAGAAGGCGATGCACTCGTCGGTGCTGCGTGCTTCGAAGCCGACGACTCGAGTGGTCCGGCCGCTGCGCCGACCGATGCACCGCCCGACGCGCACAGCAAGTGATAGGATCAAAAACATGCCGCTCAGCGACTGGTCAGAGAACGTCATCCTCGGAGAAATGGCCGACGAACCGCAGTTGCGTGAAGATCTCGACGCGCTCTTTGCACGCGTCGAAAAAGAGAAGAGTGCATTTCACATCGTCCTCGACATGCGTGGAGTGACCTATCTCAACTCGTCAAATCTTGCCCAATTGCTTCAGTTGCGCAAAGGGGTGATCGCGCATGGAGGCTCGCTGCATCTGTGCGGAGTGAAAGACAGTGTGTGGAGCGTCCTCTTGATGACCGGTCTCGACCGGCTTTTCAAGTTCACCGACGATGTCCCCACGGCGCTTGCCGCCGCGCAACTTGGGCTTTGACGACCGTCAGCACGACTCATGCGCATTCGCCGCACATCGCACGAGCCCCGCATCGAGTTGATTCCACTCATCGATGTGATGATGTTCTTGCTGTCATTCTTTATCTACTCGCAGGCGCTCGCCGTTCGAGTGAGTGTCATTCCGATGGAACTTCGCAAGTTTCAAAGCGGGCAGAAGGCGACTCCAGCAACGGCGGCAACGATCTCAATCGCGCTCGATGGAAAGCTCTACTACAACAGGATTCCGTGTGAACTGAGCGACATCGCTGGACGCGTGGCCGAGTCAAAGAAAGAGGATGCCAAGACGATCGTCTATATCGCGGTCGCCGACGGCATCGGAACGGTCGACCGCGCCCCCGTCATGCAGAGCATTTGGGACAAACTGCGAGGGTGCGGGCTGCAAGTGAATTTCGTCGGCAAGCCCGTCGACAGCGACGCGCCATTGCCGCCACTGCCTACGATCGCACCGTGATCGCCTCGCGCAGCGAAAACACCCCCCTCTATTACGGTGCAGCGATCGCCATCGCACTGCACATGTTGATTGGGTTTCCAATGTTGACTGCATCGTGGGGAGTGGGTGGCAAGAGTCCACTCGATTCGGCACTCGATGGCAGCAGTGAGAGTGAGCGACGGCAGCGAGAACGACTTGAGAAGGCGCTTCGCGAGGCGCAAGCCGCCGCCGACAAGCCAGAAGAGTTGATTCCAGGAATGGAGAAGGGATCGGACGAAGGCATGACGTGGATCGGGTACGACGAGTACCAGGAGCACATCGCGCAGCACGCCGACATCGATCAGGCGGCATTCACAGAGAAGGACGCTACCGGCGGGCCCCCACCGACTCCCCAACCAGCACCACAACCAGCAACACCGGCCGTGCCAGAGACTGAGGCGGTCGCCGCCACTGAAGAAGTGAAGGCAGTGCCACCTCCTCCACCGGTGAACGAACTTCCGCAGGGCATCGGCACTCCTGATGGAGAGGTTCCTGTCGCGAACACCGCTCCTGCGGCGCCGCAACCTCCGGAACAGACGGCGCAAGAGGCACACCCAGCGCAGCCAGCGCAACCTGCACAACCTGCACAACCCGCTCAACCGGCCGCCACACCCTCTGACTCTCCCACGCCACCAGGCGCCCCTGGAACGACCCAAGCACAGGGCGAAAAGTCAGACCGTGAGTCAGATGCAACGAGCGTCATCGATGCTCCCCCGTCGACATGGCGAAACGGCAAGCCCCTCGCGCGCAAGGGTGTCGAAGTCAAGACTCGCAAGCCAGAGCTTCCGATTCTGACCCGGCTCACGACCTCGCCACAGAACCCAGTGTGCGAGATCCTCTTTGGACGCGATGGAGTCCCAGTGACCTGCCGAATCTTGCAATCGAGCGGCTACCCC
>SYHM01000141.1 GCA_005799205.1 Planctomycetia bacterium
GCCCGTGACATTGACCGTCGCAGAGTAGGAACCCGCGACGATGTAGTACTCCTGGCCTGCCACGAGATCCTGCGTGAGCGGGAATCCAGCGAACGTTCCAGTTGCACCACCGTTGGTTGCATCAATGATGCTCGCGAGGTTGCCAGTTCCACCACTTGAGCAGAGTGGCGCATCGTCGTTGTAAGCGATTGTGGAGAAGATGCCACCGATTGATGGACAGCCCGTTCCGATCGCGATCATGGTGTCGCCCGTCGATCCACACAGCCGGAAGCTGTAGGCACCAGTCGCACCAGGGGTGAACGCGTACCACATCGACTTCTGAATGACGGCCGTGGTGGTTTGCGCGGCATCACTTCGGACCGACTGTGGAGTCGTTGAAGCCGTGTCATCGAATGGATTGTCGCCGAACACCGCTGCGACAGCGTTCACGCAGGCTGGAAGCGGAGGTCCGCCAACAGTGACGGTGACTGGTGATGGAAGTCCAGCTGCATCCGATCCACCAACGACGCAGTACACCGTCTGGCCTGAGACCAGATTGAGTCCAGTGCTGCATCCAGCGCCTGCCGAATCGCATGCAAGCACCGCTGAGCCAGCTGCACATCCGTCGAGGATCGCCACACGCGCGCCCGTTGCCGAGCATGCATCGAATGAGTACTCGCCATCGGCGGGCACCACGAACTTGAAGTAATTCGCCTTGTACGAGACGCCGCACGCACCCATGTCGACATCGCCCGCAGTCGTCGTGTTCATCGCAAGGGTGTTGCTTCCGATCGCAGCGGTTGGGTTGAACGCTCCGCATGGGTCGTAGGCGGGTGGTGGACCATCGCCCGCGCCCGCGCGAACGCCAGTCGCTGGCGCATTGTCGTAGGCATAGTCAACGATTGTCCGTGTCGATGCGTTGGCTCCAATCGCCATGCGCAACCACCCATAATGCACGAGGCCGTCCGCGCCGACAAACTTGAACCCAAAGATGCCGTTCGCGTTGGCAGCCCACTGTCCCACTAGAGTGCCGATCGTCGCGCTTGAGCTTCCATAAAAGAAAGAGGCAGCGTCGATCGAAGTGTCCGGGTCAAGGTTTGTACGAGCTGTCGAAGTGCCCGCGCCCGGATTGCGCATGTATCCCGTTCCAGCCGCGGCGTAGAGCGAGACAGCAGTCGTCGATGTGCCGTAAGGATTGACATCCCATCCAGGAACCGAAGCAGCCGTTGAGCTGTACGCGCCAGTCTCGACATTGAGGTATGTGCCATCGATGTTGAACGGAACCGAGATGTTCACGACACCGCTGTAAACGACCGTAGCGTTTGCACTCGCAGCGACCGTACCCGCAACAGCGGCTGTACACAGCGCGAAGTGCTTTCGAAGACGATTTGATTGACCCATTTGAGGATGCTCCAAAGGTGTGAGAATTGACTAGTCAGCAACCAGTCTCCCCCGTCGGGGAGGCCGACCATGCCGCACATGCGGATGATGACTCCGAACATAATGCCATCGATCGCAAAAGCAAATTGCGACTGGTCGAAATGGCTGTCGATTGCGACTAGCGCGTCGGTAGGCGATACCGGAAGGTCACGGTGGACGGCATCGGAGGAAAGTCCATTTCCATGCGAAAAACACGATAGTCAGTTGGCGGTCCACCTGCCCGCGCGATGACCGCGTGCAGCAATTCGCTGTGTCGAGGGCACAGATCGCTACCCCAACGTGACGGGCCGCCGACGACGGGCCGAATTCGTTCGCGGATAGGAAGTCGGAGTTGCTCGCGGGCTGCCGCGTCGAGTGGCATCGAACCAAACGGGCGACCGTGCACCAGTGCCTCTGGGTTCTCGACTTCGGCCATGCTGCGGTGAACCACCACATCAAACAGCAGCGACTCGCAGGGGACATTGATCAGTGCGTTGAATTCTCCGTACTCATCCTGCGTGGTGAGATTGGCGAAGCGATTCGCTGTTGCGCGTTCGAGTCTTCCGAAAACAAGCGTAGATGCACCCTTGCGCCCGATGGGCCCCGCCGTGAGTTCATGCACGATCTCCGTCGCACCTCGCACGCTTCGCACTGGAAGCACCTTTGGATCGCAAAACGAACGGACAATCAACAATGGGTCGTCGCCACTGACAGCAGGTTCGATCGGCTCGCTGCCCTCTGCACCAACTGGCTCGTAAGTCTCTCCCTTGTACGTTTGGAACCGGAAGAGTGGCCATCCTTCAAGCTGGCGCATTCGGCGGATGTCGTGGAGTCCCCCGACAATCGCCATGTCGAGTTTCGAGGAATCACCTTCATTCGGTCGCACGCACGCGATCATCGACCGCACTCGAGCCTGAATTCCCCAGAGTCCCGCGAGTCCGCGAAACGCGAGCTTGCGCGAGTTCTCGAGGTCGGCATTTTCTGAGCGTCCGTCAAGCAAGATCTGCAGCGATGCGCGATCGCCAGCGTGATTGTCGACCATCGTCTCGAAGTGATCTGCGGCTTCCTTCAGCGCGGAAATGGCCGAGGCTGGGGCGTCCGCACGGAGGAGCGCTTGCATCAGAATCCGAATTGCTTCTGTTCCAGGGACAAGTGTTGCGGCAGAGAGCGGATCAGTTGACATCGCCATGCGCGACACTTTCCACGCAAGGTTCTTGTCGATCGCGAGCGCGCGCGCGGCCTCCTGCGGCTTGCCAATATCAAGCGAAAGCGTCGCATAGACCGCTCGAGTGGCCTCGCTGAGCCGCTGAATGGCACGTGTGCAATCGTCGTGAAAGTGCAGGTCCGCAGTTGGTGAAATCGAAGCCTCAGTCGTCATCGCAACAACTCCTCACACGATGAATCAGGGGCAGGGTCCCCACGCAGAAAGAACGGTGGCCAAATCGAGTCCATCGACAACTCCGTCGCCGTTGGTATCCGCTGGACATGACGCAGTGCACCCACCCCATCCTGAGAGAAGGGTTGCGAGGTCAACACCGCCAACAGAGCCATCGCCATCAAGGTCACCGCTGCATGCCGCGGGCCTCGGCAGGTCGAGAATGAATCCAGCGTCTCCCGAGCCGGTGCGACACGCTCCAACAATGGTGTAGCCATCGGCAGAGATTCCAAGTGGAAGGGCAAAGCGAACATCCGATGGGATCGTAAGTCCCGCTTCGAGGGCGATGAGTTCAATCGACTTGAAGCCGTCGGCTTGGGTCCAGAGGTATCCCTCGCCCGAGGTTGCTGGTGGACCGATCCGAGAGAAGCAGACCACACGCGTGCCATCGGCCGAAATGTCGGTTGCGTAGGTTCGTGTGCCAGGATCAGGTGAGACCCCTAGGCTGACTGCGCCAGTTGCGGCAGTCCACTTCCACGCTTCAAAGTTGTTTCCTGAAGCACCGATTCCAACGACAACGGATCCGTCATCACTGCAAGCGCTTGCTTCGCCGAGCGGGACATTTGTCGAAGTTTTCACGAGAGTCTGCACTCCATTGATCCAAACCGCTCCTTGGCGAAACCCTGTATAGAGGTCTTGCCACCCCACGATGACGTTTCCGTCGAGGTCGCAGTCGTTGGCACGAGTCGGCTTCTGTAGTTGTGTGGTGCCGAGATTCACATAGCCCCCCGACGAGGTCCATGAACATCCACGAGCATCGCAGAAGACGGGATAGCCCAGGCCGACGATGCGGTTGCCATCGCCAGAGATACTCCACGCGCTTGTGGCTGTGATGTCGCAACTCGATCCCATCGAACCACAGGGATGCCACTCGAGATCGACGAGTGAGTAAATCGATGCTTGTGCCTTCGAAGAGATTGGATCGATGAATCCTCCGGAGAGTTTCATCCCGTCGTGTGAGACCTCACAATTGCCACCAGCTCCCTGACTTCCTGGCGCGATGCCACCAATGGCGACTGGACCAGTGCTGGGTGTGTAGTAGAAGTACTGCACAGCATCGTTTCCACCCACGACCGACCCATTGGCGCTCACGCCGGTGCAAAACACTCCGCTGCCAGAGATGAGGGTCAGCCCCTCAGCCCCAGCACCGATAGAAAATGCAAGAGTCGCGAGCGTCGAAGCGCCTGCGATGAAGAATCTCATGGACATTCACCCCACCCTGCGAGGATGACTCCGAGATCAGCACCATCGACCGTCCCGTCGCCATCGACATCGGCACTGCCTGGTTCGCCCCATCCTGAGAGGACCATGGTCAAGTCCGCGCCATCAGTGACTCCGTTGCCATCGATATCAGAGTTGCATGGAGCGCCAATCTTGGTGCGCATGATGAAGTACTCGACTGGTGTTGCGGTATCCGTTCCGTTGGTTGTGATCCATCCAGTATCGCTGAACCACGTCGATCCTCCCTCGCCGTTTTGGCCTGTGTTGCCAAGTGGAGCGAACGCCGCGTAGTTGGCGCCGGTTGGGCTGAGATCGCCCGTTCGCGCGAGAACGGTCACTCCCGAGCTCGCGCTCCAGTGGCAAAGCGCCTTGTTGTTGGTGCCATCCACGCCCGTTCCTGTCAACGCAATCGCGAACGCAAGCTCATCATTGTTGTTCAGTGCAGCACTGAGTGACGAGAGAAACTCGCCGTAGACCACGCCAGCGGGAAGTCCCGCGACTTGCTGGCCTGCTCGAATGATGAGTGACTTCTTTCCAAGAGCAGGACCGCC
>SYHM01000142.1 GCA_005799205.1 Planctomycetia bacterium
CAACTCTTGCAGACGGTTCACGCGAGTATCACTTCAATCTGAAGACCGGCACAGGGCTTGTTCGTCACGAGCGCGAAGAACAGATCGATGCAGACTCATTTGCCGTTGCGTGGCAGCGAACTGAGGGACGGCGCGTGCGCAAGTTGCGCCACCGAGTGACCGAAGGTGACCTGACGTTCGAAATCGACCAGTTTCTGGATCTCCCGCTCGTCCTTGCTGAGGTTGAACTCGCACGGCCCGATTCACACGTGGTGTTGCCCCCCTGGCTGGCTCCATACGTAGTTCGCGAGGTCACACACGAGAATGGGTACAGGAACTTCAATCTCGCGGTCCACGGCACACCAGCGCAGCGGGGCGGTTAGTATCGGGATTGGACCATCCCATGACCACCTTCCATTGCAGAATCGTGACCCCCGCCGAGGCGGTGCTTGACACTGAGGTCAAGTATGTGAGTTTTCAGTCCTTTGACGGTCAACAGGGTGTCATGCGCGGCGCCTCACCCTTTCTCACAAAGCTCGGCAGCGGGGTCTGTCGCGTCGACTCGACCGCGGGTACGACCGACTACCTGCTCAACGGCGGGTTCGCGCAGATGAATCACAACACACTGGTCTTGCTCGCGGATGGCGCTGAGCTCGTCTCGTCGATCGACCCAGACCAGGCACTCAAGCAATCCGCCGAGGCGGATGCGAAAGTGACCGCAGTGGGCGGAAGCCCACGCACGCTCACAGAGTGTGAAGCGATCGAGCAAGCACAAACGCTCGCACGCGCGCGACTCGCGGCAGCGCGCCGACGCTGACATGGAATCCACACCACCAACAGATGGCAATGGGGTTGCGCCATCAGTTGTTCAATCTGGTGTGGATGCAGGCACGGGTGTGGCGGTCGAGTCAAGCCAAGTTCCGTGCGAAGATCAGCCGCTCGTGCGCCGCATCGAAGCACTTTTGTTCGCCGCGGATCGTCCACTTTCGGATGGCCGACTGATCGAGCTGCTCGGGCTGGCCGGAAAGGCAAAGATCGCCGCGCAGATTCGCGAATGTGTAGATGAACTCAACAGTTCCTATCGCGCGGCGGGATGTGCGTTCAACATCGAGCAAGTTGCTGGCGGTCGGCAGGTGCTCACACGCGCGCCATTTGCGCCAGTGGTTGCGCGGCTCCGTGGCGAAAAACAGCAGACCCGCTTAACTCAACCAGCGATCGAAACACTCGCGGTCGTCGCTTACAGGCAACCGATTCAGCGAGCTGACATTGAATCGATTCGCGGCGTCGCGTGCGGCGAGGTGTTGCGAGGGTTGCTCGAGAGGCGCCTCGTGCGCATCGTTGGTCGTGCCGAAGAACTTGGACGCCCGATGCTCTACGGAACAACGAGTGAGTTCTTAAAGGTGTTCGGACTGGCGGGGCTTGGCGACCTTCCTCAGTCCAAAGAACTTCGCGTCTAGCGGGTCGCGAGCGATCAGCGTCGGCGACGCTTCCCAACAACCGGCACGAGCGCAATCAATGAGAGCGCAGCGGGCGCTGGAACGGCTACAAACGAAAAGCCACTGGTGAAGCTCGCTTCTCCGCCAGCTGAGAGTCGCATTGAAAAACGGATCGCAACGTCAGAGTCAATCGAATCGCTCACCGTGAGATTCGAGAAGTTGAAGTTGCCGAGCGAGACAACCTGAAATGGCGGAGCGAAGAAGAGCGCGTTGGAAAGTTGACTGTTGACGGTCATCCCGTCGACCGACGCGCCCCAGAGCGGGCCAGTACTCGTCAACATTCCAAGCGTTCCAGAGCCGTTGACGAACTGACCTCCTATAGAACCGCTCGCGGTGAGCGGCCCGGTGGCTGTGCCAGACATCGTCGCAGTGAAAACGAAGTCCTGTGCCGCACTTGTGTTATTGCGGATGACGATATTGGCGTTCATGAATCCGGCGCTCGTCGACGGATTCCATCCCCACACGTTGTTTGACCAGGTCACTGACGCTGAGGCGTCGCCCGAAGACAACCATCCACCAGTACTCATCCACGCTGTGGGCGTGAGATCAGTCGTGACATTCGTCAGTGTTCCTGTTCCTGCGCTCGAGCTGACTGAAAAAACACATCCGCTCGAGTTAAACCCAGCGTGCGCCGCACCAACCAATGTTGTGCTCGCGCCGATGAGTACGACAGCGACCGTCGTAGTGCTTGTTTTCACGGTATTTCCCTTCCAAACTCCAACCACCCGAACAAACAACCGTTTCCCTACACAAACCGCCGAACCCGTCGCCGACTATCGCACGCGCCGCCGGCCACCACACCCGATGACGCCCGTGAGAATCCCCAGTGCGATCGCCCCTGGCGCCGGAACTGGGTTGGCTACAAAGATACTTGAGAACGACACCGAATCTCCAGCGCTCAATGTAAACGCATATCGAATTCCGATCGCGTTGTTGATCGCTGGGCCGGCAAGCGGCGTTGGCGTTCCGAACGAGCCGCCAGTGAATGATGTGGTTCCGAACGCGCTTGACACTGATTGGCTCGCATTGCTCATGAGCGAGTGGACGAACAGGCCATCACCGAGAGCGGTGTACACCGCACCGCCTGCTGTTGAAGTGAGGAGTGCCGCGCCCGAGCCATTGCTGTCAGTGAGCGATCCAGAGACCTGTCCTGAAATGAGAGTGCTCGGCATCGAGATCGAGGTCGCAAGTTCAAAGTCGACCACGTACTCCCGCGCGAACGCTGTTTCGTTTGTGATCGAAAGCGATCCTGTGACGAAGGGATCTGGGTCGACGAGGTACGCCCAACTCATCGAGGTCCCCGTCATCGCCGTGCACGATCCATAGAAGAACCATTCTGTTGGCGAGACGTTTGTCGTAGAGCCGAAGTCGCCAGCGTTTCCGCTCACGACTGTTCCTCCAGACTGCAGGGTGAAGCCAAAGGACGGTGGGACAAGCGTCGCGTGTGCTTCCGAGTAAGAGAAAGCGACGGCGAGCGATGCAACGGCAATGGCGAACTGATTTTTCATTCCCTTTTCCTTCTCGAGTGTGAACTCGTTTCCCATTCCGCGACGCACACGAACAACCTGGGTGCGACCAATCCGAAACCCTCCAGTCTCGATCGGTGCCACACCGTACAACAGAGCCAATGAATTGCAAAAGAAACACAAGATAATTTCCGCACTGGCCTTCCGAATCTACTTATAAGACTCAAACGACCATCAGCGGCGCTAGAATTCGGTTTTTCAATGAGAATTGGACGACAGTTAAAGCTCGGTTGCTGCGTCGTTGTGCTGGCGTTGGTCGAGCCTGCCTCGAGGGCCTCGGACGAGATCGTGGCTGGACCGATGGCACTTTCGCGCCTGCGCTCGCTGATCAAGCGCGAACTCGAGCCTGATCCGACCGCCGAAGAGATCGGCATTTTGACCGAACTGCACAGAGATGCCTGCTCCAAGTACGAGAGCCTCGCAGGCGGAGGCCAATCTCAGTTGCGTCAGCTCTACGACGAGTTGCGCTTTTTGAAGAAGGCACCCGATGTCAGGCGCATGCGCGATGTACTCACCCTGCACAAACAGCAAGTCGATGCAGTCGCCGCGATCGACGAAGCCCTCTTTACAGACCTCACATCCCTCTTGGCGAGCGACGAACCAGACGAAGCATCTGAGGAGCGAGTGCGCGCAGGTATCAACCGCGTTCGAATCACTCGAGAGCTTGATCGCTGGTTGCAGTCGATGCCCCTAGACGAACCAACTGGCGTGCGAGGATCTCTGCGCGAGGCGGTAGCGCATGCAGCGGTTCCCGAGGGATCGCGTGAGCCCATCATCGAGATTCTTCACCAGCGCGACCGAACTCTCGAACCACTCCTGCAAGAGGTGTGGGAGGCACACCGCGCATTCGTCCTCGCCGGCGCAAGGGCCTTCGAGAGGGTCTTCGGGGGAGTGCTACCGCCAGTGGGGGCGCTCTTTTCGGATGACGAGCGAGAGCGTCTGTACGACGACATGAAGAGACTCTGCCTGCCCGAAGGTCAGCGATTTCTCGCGGCGCGTGCACGCGTGCGAGCGACTGATGACGATGCATTCCAAAAGATCGCAGAGCTATTGCCGCCGAGCGAGCGGGTTGAGTTCGCACTTCGAACACGCTGTTGGTTTGACCAGGTCGGCGCAACGATGCGAGAGGCACTCTGGAATGAGGCGCGCATTCGCATTGCGCTCGATGTGCTGCCTGTGGATGATTCGGACCGTGCTGCGACGGTCGAGTTCGCGCGCGCGTGGCGCGCGAGGTGGCTTCGCCTCGTCTCAGAGCGACAAACAGCAGCGGACGCCGATCTGGATCAAAACTTTTGGCGCCCGAGCATCTTTGGCCGACTCCTGATTGAGGATCCCGCGCTGTGGGCAGAGATTGACGGGAGAACCCCACACGAACAAGCGCTGTGCGAGCGGGTGCGCACACGGGTCGGCCAATCAGCGTTCGAGGGGGCACAAACGATTACCGCATCTTGGTGGACGCCGAGCGTGGCGATCCCCACGCGACTTCGCGATCGCGCCGGAGCGCGAATCAGTGAGTCTCAGTTCTATGGCGGGTCACAAGAGTGGAGCGCGCGACAGCGCTTCGCGGTTGCCACGATGCTCGATTCGGCGATCCTGCAGTCGAGCATCGAGCGTGCGTGTGGTGCGGACAGCGACGCAGCGACCGTGAGCAAGCGTGCGTGGCAACAGCACCGCGCGCGCTGGGAGACCGA